>NZ_SLUN01000020.1:5000-110748 GCF_004340685.1 Hydrogenispora ethanolica
AATCGGAGTATAGAAACGGGCAAATTTTGTTATAAATTTTTCTGTAGGAGCCTTCTTACTGCTGGCATTCTGAACCAGATCCAAAATTTTAGATACAGTTGAATCACCAAAATCCTTTGTTACCTCTATTGTCAAAACGCCATTTTTATTAATGAATCCGCTCAATGCATCGTCTCCTGGCCCGAGTTCACGAGGAACAGATTCCCCTGTTAACGCTGCAGTGTCAACCATTGAGTTTCCTTCTATAACCTTGCCATCGAGGGGAACTTTTTCTCCTGGTTTAACAATAATGATGTCACCTATGTTTACCTCTTCAGGAGATACTTTCCTGATCTCATCGCCAACTTTAAGATTTGCATAGTCAGGACGAATATCCATCAAAGCACGTATTGATTTTCTGGAGTGACCTACAGCTATATCCTGAAACAATTCACCTACCAGATAGAACAGCATAACTGCTACACCTTCTGGATACTCTCCAACGAAGAAAGCACCAATGGTAGCAATACTCATCAAAAAATGCTCACTGAATACCTGACCGCGGGCAATACCTTTTATTGCTCTTAAGACAACCTCTCCACCAACTATGATATAACTAATAATAAACAAGGTAAGCTCAAGCCAATTTTGGAAATTAAAGATGATTCCCACGGCAAATATTGCTCCACCGACCACAAGTCTTATGATTTCTTTTTTGTTGACACCTTCTTCTTCCTCATCGTTATTTTCGTTTATTTTGGTCTTGGAGTTATTCTCCTCAAAAATGACCTTTACATCTGGCTCTATTTTCTTTACTATGCCTTCAATCTTCTCATTTAACTCAGAGCGGTTGACTTTCGGACTTATTTCCAGTGTTAGTTTCTTCGAAACAAAATCTACTGCAGCAAATTCAACTCCTTCTAGACCGCTTATTTCTTTTTCCATTTTAGCTGCACAATTCGCGCAGCCAAGTCCTTCAAGTATTAATACTTTTTTATTGCTCTTGTTAACGGATTTTTCTTTCACTACCACATCCGGTTCGTGCTTGTGCACTATGGTTTTAACTTGCTGTAATATATTCTTATACTCTTGCTCTGATTCAATTTCTAAAGTCAATGTCTTGTTCATGAAGTTCATATAGGCTTTGACTCCATTTAATTTATTAACCTCATCTTCAATTTTAGCTGCACAATTTGCGCAATCTAAACCTTCTAAAATTACTTCCTTCTTTAACATTACTGACCCTCCTTTACTTACTTTCTTCTGAAATATGAATTAATCCCTGGTCAAATATTTGCTTTACATGTTCATCTTCAAGAGAGTAGAATACAATCTTTCCTTCTCTTCTGCTCTTTACTAGTCCAGCCTGCTTTAAGACTCTTAGCTGATGTGAAATTGCTGATTGGGTCATATTTAATAAGAATGCAATATCGCAAACGCACATCTCTGATTCATCTAATGCCCAGAGTATCTTAATTCTTGTTGAATCTCCAAAAACTTTAAATAGTTCTGCTAGATCATATAGAGTTTCTTCTTGAGGCATTTTTTCTCGCACTTTATTTACAATTTCCTCATGTATTACATCAGAGTCGCATCTTTCAATTGGTTGAATTTTTTTTGCCATATTTATATCACCTCCTTATCATTCAATTGAACACTTGAATAAGCTTTCATATGTATTATAAACCTCAATTCTCCGTTTGTCAATAAAAACATATGAGTAATTGTTCAAGTGTGTTTATCTTTTAGCTTTACGGTCAAGACCGCCACCTCTAAGCGCAGCGTAGGTGGGTTTTAATCAGGTGGAGTAGACTCTCCATCTGATTCCCCGATGTTTCAGCTTGCTGAAACGAGTTCACTTATTAGATTATCCCCAAGTATAAATAGAAAAGAACCGCCCATCAAGAAGTATTTCTCCTCAATCGGCGGTCAAGTTCATTTTAAATTAATACATCAATCTCTACTCCAAACTTAAACTCAACGGTCAGCTTATTATCAAATACCGTAACTTTTTCAATAAGCCGCCTTACCAGTTGCTCATCATATTCCTCCAGCTCATAGGACTGTTCATTCAAGAAGTCTGTCATTTCAGCTATTCGCTGCTTCTTCCTTCACGCTCTGCATTTTTAACCAGCGCATTTTGCTTCTGCTCCCGCAATCGGTAATCCAATTATGTCTCCTGTAGTTATTTATAATAGTATAAGTACTCTTCCCCTACTGGCGGCTATCTTAATACGAGCTTATAGGTTTACTTCTATTTCTAACCCCGACTTAAACTCTACCACTAACCTGTCATCATATACAATTGCTTTTTCAACTAGTTTTCTAACCAGTTTATCATCAAATTCCGTAATACCACCGGTTTGCATATTAAGAAAGTCCGTCATCTCAGCGATCCGATCCCGCTTATCTTGACGGAGAGCGTTTCTTGAAAGGGTTTCTTGCCTTAAGTCCCGTAAGCGGTAAATCTCATTGACAATATTATCATATGCTTCCTTTGAATTTGCCTTTTGGATTAACTCGGTTTGGAGTTCTTCCAGCCTTTTATCAATGTCTGCTGTAGTCTCATCCAAATCCTCGCTTAATACGGTTTCAATATTCTTCTTCAGTATGGCCAGAAAAGAGTTTTTTCCGCTGACCGCTACATTGATGGCATCTACAATTTTCTCTTTAAGCGTATCTTCAAGTATAGTGGAAGCGGTACAAAACAAACCGGTGTTTTCCAATCTACTAATGCATCTCCATACGATTGATTTCTTTCCTCGGTTATTCCAATGAACCCTGCGGAATATTTCATGACACCGTTTGAAACTGCGATTTTTCGCGCGTGACCCCCCGCCCGTTTCCGGGGTAAAAAGCGGTAGAGATTTAGACCCCCCTACCCTATAAACTGCAGAAAATCTCAAAAGTTAAGCAGTTCTTTGAATTTCGTGAGATTTTTTGCATCTATTTTAAGCCGTTTTTCGGCATTGTTTTCAAACGAGGTATTTGCCCCTATTAAAAAAGAAGTGAGTGTTTTTATTTACTTGTCAGTCAAACGAACAATTTGACAATTGACCATCATTCTGTCCAATAAAGTCTGGCAAAGGTGCTTGTCTTCGGCTGCATCTATCCATGCTGACAGTTCACGATTGGTTATAAAAATAATGCTTCTGGTTTCATTAAGAAAGGTAACTGCCCGATAGAAAACCTGCAGTTCTGCCCTGGTTGGTTCCACATAAAAGACATCATCAATAATAATTAAGTCACATTCCTGCATATAAGAAAAGATCGCTTCTGCTTTTGTATTTGTGGCTTTCTTTTCTGCCACTGCGATAAAATTATCAAAAGGCGCATAATAGGTTTTATGTCCATTGCTGATTGCAGTTTCTCCAAGTTGCGCTGCAAGACCGGTCTTACCCGTCCCGCATTTTCCCAGCAGGATTAAGTTTTGCTCTTCCTTAAGCCATGTCAGGTTGGATAACTGTTTAATCTGCCATTTTAAGCCCTTGTTTGAATTCGATGCGTCAAATGCTTTGTTTGGAAGCTTACTTGCCTTCCTCAGCTTGGTGTATTTTTGCCTGACCCTAATCTCCAATTCTTTTTCTAACACCATCTTAAGATAGTCAAGGTTTGATAGTTTCTCATCATTCAAATCAATATATCCCCTTGCGATATTCCAAAGGTTGAGCTTTTGGGCCAATTCACGGATTTCTGTTATATCAGCCATCGATTTCCCTCCTTATTTCTTTACTCCTCGCCAAATGATTAAAATACTGCTGATTCGGCAAAAACTTCTTAGCTATATGCTCTCCGTACTGATACATGAGATAAGCCAAAAGCTCATAGGCACTGCAGCGTTCAGTATCAATGCAGTATTCTATTCCATCAAGCAATTGTCCAATTGTATAAAACTTTGTCATCCGGTATAATCGAATGCAATGTGTATTAAAATATTTCGGCTGTTGCTGCTCCATCCGGCGAATGAATTCCTGAGCTATTTCGTATTCTGCAAAATATTGTTTTATGATGGTTAAAGAAACCCTGTCTCTCCTGTAATTTTCTTCTGGTTTGAACAACTGCCCGGTATCTTTTGTGACTGGATATTTAGCCAATAAATCATTTGTTTCAGCATCATAGAACAAAAGCATTTCACCATCATCTTCGATGCGAATGCGTTTATGAGCATCCATCATACCTGTATTAATCTGATAACGGTTGCCTTTATAACTTACCACTCCATCCTTATCAAAGGAGGCAACAGTGCTTGATACTTCGGAATAAGGTTTGACATGGAACAGGTATTTTTGCTCTTCCATGAACATTTCACGCGGTACTTTTCTGGTCACAGTATGTATTCGCCCGTTGCCTTCCCTATCTAACCATGCAAGGGCAGCACTGTTAAGGCAATCAATTCCGGTGTATATCCTGCCCTCAAAAAAACTTTGCTTTATGTATCCAATCACCTCTTCAACCTTGCCTTTACTTTGAGGATCTCTTGGTCTACATAGCAAAACATTGTAACCTATACGCTTAACATATTCCTCAAAGGCGGGTACGAATATGATATTTCCCAGATTTTCACTGACTACATAGACACGGTCAAGGTCATAAAGAATAGTCTGTGTACTTCCTCCAAAATATTGGAATGCATAGTTATGAGCTTTAATGGCTGTTTTGGTTGTAAAGGGATCCGGTGAAAAATAAA
The DNA here is from genome assembly GCF_004340685.1 of Hydrogenispora ethanolica. Taxonomy (NCBI): domain Bacteria; kingdom Bacillati; phylum Bacillota; genus Hydrogenispora; species Hydrogenispora ethanolica. Next base: position 9,667 of record NZ_SLUN01000020.1, read on the forward strand.
CAAATTTCATTCTGCTATAACTCAGAACCATGGAAAAGAAATATATTCATACAATTCGCCCGTACATATCCTTAAGTTTGTATTGACCAAAATCCGCCTGCGCTTCATATCCCGGTGGAGAAATTTCACGGGGTGAGGTTTTACGTTTACTGGCATGCGGATACCCGTGCTGTTCCCTTAAGGCTTTCATATAGCGGTAGAATGTAGCTCGTTTAACTTGTAGATCAGGGAAGGCCTCCACCAATTTGAGATAGATGTTTGTATCCCTCATTTGTGGACAAATTTTCAAATGTTCCAGTATGTACTGACGGTAGTTATCCATGTGGTACCTTTCCTTTTCAGCTTCCCTTACATAATCTTCTTTGCTCATATTCCAGTATTTGCTGACAGAAGAATAGGTTATCCCCAGTGCTTTTGCGGTTTTTGTCTGAGCAAGTCCAAGTGCTTTGTACTCCTGGATTTTTCGGTATTGCTCGATTCCAATCATTTTTGATTTCCTCCTTTGGTTGTTATTAAAGCCAGAATATCTTTATCAGTACAAGCATAGGCATCACCTCCTTGTCTGGATTGATAAATCAAATTTCACATATATAAAAAACACCCGTTGAGGGTGTTTTGGGATAATAGTAGGTTATTATTGTTTTTAATCCTGCGATTATGCTATTCATAGCAATGTTAATTATTTAATAAATTTATTAATTTCCCGTTAACTGTCTTGACTACTTGCCTGTAATGCAAGAGCTTTTCTATATACTTCTATTAAATTCCATGAGGAAATGTCGATCAAAGGTTCATACATGAAAGAATTAAGATGAATGCTCTCAGGTGTAATCAAGTTAATTTCTTCAATGATCTCTTTTTCGTCATCTGTCAAATACTGCTTCGACTTATTAAACCATTCTCTTGTCTGATTATCTTTTGCATCAGGACAAGTCCCTTCGTGCTCAATGATTTTGGCTTTCATAAATTTCTCAATCTCAATTCTTGCTGCTATTGAAAGGACAAGTTTGTTCTCCAAAGAAACTTCATCGTTGTCTTTAAGTATATTTATTGCAAGATTTTGAAGTAATTGTAGATAAGGCTCATCGTCAGACTTAAGGGTCTCGTTTTCGAGAAATTGACTTATAACTCCCCATATATCCGACACCATCAATCGTGAAGTATCAAGGGGTGCCGTTTTATAATGGAGACAGCATGTCAGTTTTTCATAATCGTCAGTACTTCCGCTATATTCAGCTAAATTACGATAAAATGGAATGCTAGCAATCAGACATTTTTTCTTAAAGTCACTGTCTAAATTACCATTTTGAATAGACGAACGAATAACATTTTTAAAGAAATCCTTTTGATACTTAAATTCTGCTATACTAATAATACCATCGTCATTTCTTTGAGCTATGTAACAGTTTTCCCGGCTAACACCACACCTGTACTTAACGGTTCTAAAGAAATCAAAGTTATGTGTAAGCATAAGTAAATCGATTCCCTTTGTTTCAGCAAGATCACATAAGTACTCGATAATTGCATATTTGTTTTTATAATCGAAGGAATCGGAAATATCATCCGCAATAATAAGGTATTGTCCACCACCTTCCCTAGCTTGTTTTCTAATTCTCTCTAAATCAAACAATATATAAAGTAGATACAGTGCTCTACGCTCACCCATACTTAAAGAAACCATCAAGTCTTCTTTATGTAAAACTGTAGACTCTTTGCTGTCACCAGTACCGCGAGTGTATTCAAACTCAATATTTGGAGCCTCATCTTTTAAAACAAAATTTGACTTATTTGTGATTTTTACAGTAAATGGTACGCGGAATCTTCGGTTAAATTCACTCACTACCTCTACCCAACGTTCAGATTGTGCTGATGCCTTTTCATATAGATTATGAATTTCTTCTTTAAAATCAGCGATTATCTTATAATATTCCATAAATGGTCTTTCAAGGCGTTCAAAACAGTTACACCATGTTTGTTTCTTTAATGTTGCTATATCTCTGAGTAAAGGAATAATTTCCCTATGCGCAACGATAATTTCACGAACTTTTGCAGATTCCGCATTTTTGGAGAATAATTTTTTCAATTTTTCAAACGTTTTTGCTAGTGTAGGCGTTTGGTATAATTGGTCAAGCTCTTGTTGTACAAGTTCCTTCCACTCGGCAAGATTATTAACTTGCCTCCCATTTCTAAGAAGAATCTTATGTTGAGCCTCAAACAGATTGTGATTTGTAAAACTTTTACTTAATTCTTCTGCACTTCGTTCTGTAAAATGCGTATTTAATAATGAGCTATTTCGAAGTAGGTTTTCAAGATTATCAATATATTCTGTAATATGGCGTTTAAAATCAGGGTTTTCATAAACAGCCATAGTTTTGTCATTAAATAGTTCTGAATAGAGAATTTCATCCAGGAATTCATAATTCTTATTCTCTATCTGCCTAATTGCTTCCATAATATCTGGCCAATCGGCTGTGGCTTGTAAACCAAGATCTTCAATCAGTTTTATTTTAATTTGAGGTTTAGTTAGACCAGTTATTTCTCTTAGCTTATTTAAAATCTCAGTAATAATGTCATTCAACTTTCCCATAAGAACATTATATTGATTTCTAGTTCCTTCATCGGCAAGAAGTGTGCCGACTGTCTCTTTACTAAATTCAAACTTATCTGCGAATGAATTTATCACATAGATGTTATCCGACTGTGGAATAGCGTTACCGCCTGATGACGAATATTCATAGTGCGAAGCATAATATGTAATAGAATAACGGCTCACAGCATCCTTAAAAATACGATCGGATGTTGCTGTTCCTTTAGAAATATCTTCAAAAACTTTTGCCAAAGAAGTCTTCATTACACCATTAGGCGCATAAATTATTGCTTTATTGCATTTTTTAAAATTTATATTAGGTAAAGTGAACTGCTTTATCCCGTAACAGTTCTCAAGATAACCACTCAACATCTTTGTCTCAACACCTTTCTAACACCCAAATTCTAATTACTCATTTCTTCCGCTACTTTTGGAAGATCTGACAAAGGTCTCGTATTATAGGTCACTCCTTGTGAAGCCCATACATCCGCTAAGTTTTCTGCCTGTTTCATGACCGTTTCCACAGCGCGCTGCTGTTTGTCAGGCGGATAACCGTATTTATTTAATGTCCGGCGAACCAATACCATCAGTTTTGCGCGGACGCTTTCCTTCAGCGTCCAGTCGATTGTGGCGTTTTTCCGCACTTTATCCGCAAGTTCGCGGGCGATTGTTCTTAACGTTTCGTCGCCCAACACCTTAACTGCGCTGTCATTGGTTTCAAGGGCATCATAAAAAGCAAGTTCATCTTCTGACAGACCGAGTTCCTCTCCTCGTCTGTCCGCATTTTTAATTTCTTTAGCAATGCGGATAAGCTCTTCTATGATTTCAGTGGTTGTAAGTAGGTTATTCTGATATCGTTTTAGTGCTGAAGTGAGCATTTCCATAAGCGATTTTGATTTAGTCAAGTTGTATTTTGAACGCACTTTGATTTCATCGGACAAAATCTTTTTTAGTAGCTCAATAGCCAGATTCTTATGTTTCATCCCTTTAATTTCCATAAGGAATTCATCTGAGAGAATGGACAATTCCGGCTTTTCAATACCGGCAGCATCAAAAATATCTACAACTTCATCTGATACAATAGCCGAATCAACAATGTTTTTTATAACAGAATCGTAATTTTTACCACTTTCGCCGCTTGTTTCAAATTTAGTGAGTCTTGCCTTAACTGCTTGGAAAAACGCTATTTCCTCTGCATGTGTAACCGTTGCCTTATCAGGTTTGGCAAGTGCATAAGCCTGGCTTAGGAGGGTTATTTCCTTAATAAAACGCGCTTTTTTATCATCTGTAGATAAAATAAAATCTTCAGCGCGAAGGATAATAGAAAGCTTGTCCTTTACTTCTGCTTTGAAAAAGCTCGTATAATCAAACCCGTGTAGTATCTGCCGGACAACTTCAAGCTTTTCAAGCATGATTTCAACAGCCCTTGCTTGAGTTTCAGCAGGTACTCCCTTGCCACCGCTCTCTGCATAGAAACTTAAAGCTTTTTTTAGGTTTGGGGCAATCCCGATATAATCGACAATCAGCCCGCCAGGTTTATCTTTGAATACACGGTTTACGCGCGCTATTGCCTGCATAAGGTTGTGGTCCTTCATCGGCTTATCGATATACATGGTGTTGAGGCATGGAACGTCAAAGCCAGTCAGCCACATATCGCGCACGAAGACAATTTTCAGTGGATCATTTTCATCTTTCATACGCTGTGCAAGCATTTTTCGCTGCTCTTTAGTAGTATGGTGTTTCTGCATTTCCGGGCCATCAGAACTGGAAGATGTCATAACAACTTTGATAACACCTTTATCCAAATCGTCACTATGCCACTCGGGACGAAGCTTTATGATTTCATTATACAAATCAACGGCGATTCTGCGGCTCATGGCAACAATCATCGCTTTACCCTCAAATACTTTCTGCCGGTCTTCAAAATGCGTAACAATGTCTTTTGCGAGAGTGGCGAGTCGTTCTTTATTGCCGACAATAGCCTCAAGTTTTGCCCATTTCATTTTTGCGGCTTTTGCTTCGTCTTTTTCGTCCACTTCTTCAAGTTCTCTGTCGAATTCCTCAATCAGTTTTTTGCCTTCTTCGGTAAGGTTTACTTTGGCAAGGCGGCTTTCGTAATATATTTTAACTGTCACCTTATCTTCAACCGCTTGTGCAATATCGTAAATATCTATATAATTGCCAAATACTGCCGGCGTGTTGGCATCCTGCTTCTCTACCGGTGTACCGGTAAAACCTATAAAAGTAGCGTTTGGCAGGGCGTCTCGCATATATTTGGCAAAGCCGTAGGCTATGCGCTGCCCTACAACCTGATTGTTTTCGTCCTTTATATCTCTGAGTTTCGCGTTAAAGCCGTACTGCGTGCGGTGCGCTTCATCGGCTATGACAACTATGTTGTCTCTTTCCGACAAAAGCTCATAAACCGAGCTGTCATTATCAGGTATGAATTTTTGAATAGTGGTAAAAACTATGCCTCCGGATGCTACCTTTAATAATTCTTTTAAATGTTCGCAGCTTTCCGCCTGCTTCGGCGGCTGGCGAAGAAGGTCGCTGTTTCCAGCAAAAGTATCAAAGAGTTGATCGTCCAAATCATTTCTGTCGGTAATCACAACAATAGTTGGATTGTTAAGGCTTTGCACCAGTTTCCCTGCATAAAAAACCATGGAAAGGGATTTGCCGGAACCTTGAGTATGCCATATAACACCGGCTTTTTTGCTTCCACCCGCCCTTGCCGCCTCAATCGTACTTTTAACAGCTTTATTCACAGCGTAATACTGATGATAGGCGGCAATTTTCTTGACAGTTTCCACTTTTGTTATTTTGGTCTTTTTATCCTCAGTTTTGCTCTTTTCAAAGGTTATAAAACTGCGTATATAGTCGAGCAGGGTTTTCTTGTTGCATAGCCCGTGAATAAGGGTGGTAAGCTGATCTTCAAATCGTGAGGCTTCATTCAGCCCGTCTTTTGTTTTCCATGTGGAAAAACGTGAGAATGGAGCGGTTAATGAACCCGCTTTTGCCTCATAACCGTCCGAAACGACGCATATCTCGTTATATGTGAAAAGGCTTGGGATGGTTGCCTTATATGTGCAGATCTGGTCATAAGCTTTGAGAATGGTGGCATTTTCATCAGCCGGATTTTTCAGTTCGAACAGCACCATAGGGATACCGTTGATAAAAAGAAGAATATCCGGCCGCTTATTGTTATTGTTTTCAATAACGGTAAACTGGTTGACTACAAGAAATTCGTTGTTGTCGGTCCCATTTTCCGAAAAATCCACAAGTCTTACATAATCCCCGACAATTTCTCCGTTTTTACGGTATTCGACAGGCACACCGTCAACCAGCATTTTATGGAAAGTTTCATTGTCGCCAATCAGATTTGATGAACTGATACGGGAAACTTTATTTACCGCCTCTATAACCACATCATAAGGAAGTCCGGGATTAAGCCGTATTACCGCGTCAATCAGCCTTTTCTTAAGCAGAACATCCCCATAACCTTTACGCTCTGCAAAAGGTGCATCCGGTGCTATATCCGGGCCAGAAAAGTATTCATAGCCCAATTTCACCAGTTCTTCTATTGCCATTTTTTCAATTTCAGATTCACAAAGCTTAGGCATCTTCTGCACCTCTTTGGTTATACTCTTTTTTTATCTCATCTATAATCTTATCTGAATATAGAAATGTCGTTGATGTTTTCTTGCTCTTAGGATTGAGTTTTCTATGATGACTTAAAGTCGGGTTTTCTTTTAACTTTCTTATAATGTCGTCAAAATCTTTATTTTTTTTAAAGCCTGGAATTTGTTCCTTGCATTTACAGAATACATCACTATAGGTTAGAGGGTAATTTTTAAGAACTTCCTCATCAGACAAATATACTTTCTGTGCATTGGGGTCTTTCACCAATTGAACTTTGCTAACTTTTACAAAATTAGCATCTGCTTCATCTTGTGATGTTATTGCAACAAGCAAATCACTGTTGGATATCTTTTTTACGCTCTCCATATAGACATTAAATCCTAAAACTACTGACTCTTCAATATTTTGATCTCTTAAGTCCTGAATTACTCTTATTATCTTTTCAACAAATTTCTTTGCCTCCTCAGAATAGACACTGCTGACTGCTTTTTTCGATAAAAAGTCTTGCGGTTTGAACGGCAACTTGAACCCAAGAGGCATTATGAATAATCCCTCTTTATCAGTTATATCTTTCCCAAAATATTCTTTAACAAATTCAACATAGTTTAGTGCACAACGAGCAAGTAGCATAAAAATTTGAGGATCAAGAGATTCACGATAGAAGTGTGCTATGTTATTTCTGTATTCTTCTATTAAGGATAGATTCTCTTTTATAGCAGTAAAACTGTTTTCTTTTTGTCTGTTTAAATATTCATTTACATACGTAACTGCTTTACTAAATGATATAGTATGTCCATCGTTTTCAAAAATAGTTCTGTTCTTTATATATTTTCTAATAAACGCTTTTAGAATTAGCTCCCATGCATTAAAGAGCAATAATGTAGTCGTTTCATAACGATAAAGTATATTAGGTTTATTGTGGATTTCAATGGCAGCAAAATAGGCAGCGATAGAATTCTGTATTAAGTTATACTGAATCATTTTTCGCTTTGCCATATTATGTGCCTCCTACATTCTTATTCGAATTTCGCCGTTTATAAGCTTTGGAAGCAAGATGTCACGAAGTTTTTGTAAAAGGATAATTTGTCTAGTGTTTAAAACTATTTTCTCGTAATAAGTTGATAATATATCTTTTACTCTATAATAAAATTCATCATTTAATGGTGGTAAGGGAAGTTTAATAACTTTAAATGTGTCTGTTGTTATAGCATCGAATACAGCTCCAGTAGCATTCAACAGTAATTCATCAAGTACATATGACAATATTAAATACACGATAAAATTTGACATTTTACCTTTTCCGACAAGAGCGTAACAGGACTGATTTATTGCCATAGGTACTCCGCATATTGCAAGTTTTCCAACAGTACCACGCGCAGAAATAAATACTGTCCCCGCAGAATATAATCTACTGTTGCAATTTTCTAGACCTTCCTGTGTAATATGTTTTTCAGTATCCATGCAAATAAGATTTGAAGCGTCTTTCGGCGTGAACCAAGGTATATTTCCACCCCAATACTCTGCAACTTTTGTGCTAGGTGTACCTCCACTCAAAATATCAACTACTTCATAAAGACTCTTTTCTTCCCACTCATCGTTTGCATCCTCAATAAACCATTTACGGAAGTATGCCTGCGCCAAGTCTTCCAGCGTTTTATTCTGCCTTGTCAGAAGGTCGATTTTATCGTCAAGGGAGGATAAAACATCAGCAATTGCTTTTTGTTCGGGGAGGGGGGGGAGAAATACACTAATGTTATCAAATGTTTCTCTGATTATAGTATCAAACACTCCTCCACTGGATTGTTGTTTTAATTCTGCTATACAATACTTTAATAAATAAAACAAAAAATCATTTGTTGTCAATGAATTCGCATTGAGTCCATAACATGATTGATTAAACGCCATATCGCGTTTTAACTGCGCTAATGCTCCAACTGTACCGCGTGCTGATATAATTAATTGCCCTTTCTTCAATATTTTTGTCGAGCTATTTTTGAGACCGAGTTCTGATATATGTTTTTCTGTGTCATAGACATATCTGTTTACATTATTAAAATCTGCTACTGACAACCAAGGAATATTGCCACTCCAATACTCAGGCACGGATGTCTTTGGCGTACCACCGCTAATTATATCCATTATGTCTGATAATCTGTACTCTCTCCACTCCGTCATAACTTAATCCCCACTTTTGCAAGGTTTTCCTTTATCCGCTCATCCAGCTTTTTACTCTCTTCCATCTGCTCTTTAAGCTCAGCAGTCAGCTTTTTGACACGTTCTTCAAAATCGAAATCATCCTCTTCTTCTGGCAACCCCACATACCTACCCGGAGTCAGTACATAATCCAGCTCCCGCACCTCATCAAGCGTTGCGGACTTGCAAAAGCCGGGGACATCCTCATAGGAGCCTTCATCCTTTTTCCAACTGTGGTAAGTATCAGCTATTTTACGGATGTCATCATCGGTGAGCTGGCGGGTTCTGCGGTTTATCAAAGTTCCCATATTCCGTGCATCAATGAACAAAATCTTGTTCCGGCGCGGGTGGTTCGGATTTGTTTCCTTTTCCCTTGATAAGAACCATAAGCATGCGGGAATCTGTGTATTTAAAAAGAGCTTCGTCGGCAAATTGACAATACAATCTACAAGTGGCGCCTCAATAAGGTTTTTACGAATTTCTCCCTCACCGTTTGTTTTTGATGAAAGGGAACCTTTTGCCATAACAAAACCGGCTGTACCTCTCGGCGAAAGATGATATAAAAAGTGTTGAATCCACGCATAGTTTGCATTGGATACCGGCGGCACACCATACTTCCAGCGACCGTCATTCCGCAGCAGTTCTCCGCTCCAGTCGCTGTCATTGAAAGGCGGATTAGCAATTACAAAGTCAGCCTTGAGGTCGGGGTGAGCATCGTTTAAAAATGAACCTTCGCTGTTCCACAAAACATTGGTGCTGTCAATACCTCGTATGGCAAGGTTCATTTTGCAAAGCCGCCATGTTGTTTGGTTGCTTTCCTGACCATAGATAGAAACAACACGTTCGAAAAGCTTGTCAATTTCTCTTGATTTTCCGTTATAATGGTCTCTGTGAGCTTCAACGAATTTCTCGCTTTGAACAAACATACCGCCGCTACCGCAGCAGGGGTCAAAAACTCTGCCCTCGTAAGGTTCAAGCATTTCAACCAACAATCGTACTACGGAACGCGGCGTATAGAACTGTCCACCCTTTTTACCTTCTGCAAGGGCAAACTGTCCAAGAAAATACTCATATACCTGCCCCAGTATATCACTTGATTTAGAAACGCTGTCACCAAGCGCAATCGTACCAATCAAATCAATCAGACCACCGAGAGACTGCTTGTCCAGCTTTTCTTTTGCGTATTCTTTCGGCAAAACGCCTTTGAGGGATGGGTTATCCTTTTCTACGGCCTCCATAGCTTCGTCTATATCTTTGCCGATCGTGGGCAGCTTGGCTCGACTTTGAAGATAATCCCAACGTGCCTGCGGTGGCACATAGAATACATTTTCCGCACGATACTCATAGGGATCGTCAGGGTCCGCTCCTTCGTACTCGCCCTTGCCTTCTTTAAGTTTATAATATAAATCATAAAAACTGTCTGATATGTATTTTAAAAAAATAAGCCCGAGAACAACGTGCTTATATTCCGCAGCATCCATATTTTTGCGGAGCTTGTCCGCAGCTGCCCAAAGTACCTGTTCAATAGGCTGCTCTTTTACTTCATTTTTTGAATTTTTAATTTTTGCCATTCTACTCTACTCCTCTATTTTTTTATCTTTTTTCACACGCAAATCGTCAGGTTTCTCAGCATCCTTAGGTATCGCCCATGCCCATCCCAGGCGTACAACGCCCTTAATTCGCCCTTGTTCGCATAAAACTTGAACTCTGCGCAGGGATATATTCCATTTTTCAGCAGCTTGTTTTGTCGTTAAGTAATCCATTATGAATACCTCGCAGAACACAAAATTCCAATTTTTATTATATGCGAAGAAACGAACAATTTCAACATATTACAACTTTATACATAATAAATAAAGTCTTTTCAGAAAATGAGTATACCTGTATTAAATGCACATCCATCCTGTCTCCTCAACCCCACGAAAAAGCCCGTTATCTAATCTGTCAACTCAACCCTATCAATTTTTGAGTTCAAAATTTACCCAAAAATACCTCGTCGATATGTTTCCGTATACGTATTTGGGCCCTTTAGGTTGATTAGACAACTTGGATGAAATACAGCAAACCCAGAAAAATCAAGGCTTACAGACGCGACATTAAGACGATACTCTCAACGTGATAGGTCTGCGGAAACATATCCACCGGCTGAATCTCCTTAGTCTCATATCCCAATTCGGCCAGCCGTTTCAGATCCCGGGCCAGCGTACTGGGATTGCAACTCACATAGACGATCCGCTTCACCTTGACCGCGGCGAGGGTCTCGAGGACGCTTTCCGCGCAACCGGCCCGGGGCGGATCGACGACCGCCACTTCGAATTGTCGGCCTTCCCGCACCAGCCGCGGCAACACCGTCTCGGTCTCGCCCACCAGAAACCGCACATTGCCGAGGCCGTTCAACGCCGCATTCTCCTTGGCGTCCCGGATCGCCTCCGGCACCACCTCGATCCCGAACACCTCGGCGGCGCGCCGGGCCAGAAAGAGCGTCAGGCTCCCCACCCCGCAGTAAGCGTCCACCACCCGCTCACTGCCGGCCAGCGCCGCATATTCCACGGCTTTCTGATATAACTTCACCGTCTGCAAGGGATTCACCTGAAAGAACGCATTGGCGGAGATCCGGAACCTCAACCCATCCAGTTCTTCAATGATCCCGTCATTGCCCCATAGCGTCCGGTTTTCCCTTCCCAGGATTACATTGCCCCGGGTCCGGTTGATATTCTGCACCACGCTCTTGATCTCCGGGTGAGCGGCTGCCAATTGGGCGGCAATCGCCTGGCCCTCCGGAAACCGTTCGCCGTGGGTGACCAAAACCACCATCGCCTCTCCGGTTGCGAAACCGTTTTTTAGCAACACGTGCCGCAGCAAGCCTTTCCCGCTCCGTTCGTCATAGATGGGAATCCGGTGCTTGACGACCAGCTCACGCAGAGAGTCCAGTACCCGGTTATGCAGCGGATGCTGGATCAGGCATTCCTGAACCGGGACGATCTGGTGGGTTCCCTGGCGGAAACAGCCGACCACCACCGCCCCATCGCTTATGCCGAAAGGATACTGGAGCTTATTGCGGTATTGGCGCGGCCGCTCCATGCCCAGGGTCGGATGGATGGTAATCCCCGTTAAACCGCCGATCCGTTCCACCGCATTAACGACTTGTTCCCGCTTCAGCTGGAGTTGAGCCGGATAGTCCAGGTGTTGCAACTGGCAGCCGCCGCATTCGGCATAGATCGGGCATTCCGGCGTCCGCCGCTCGGGAGCGGCCTGTAAAACAGCGACGGCTTGACCCCGGGCGAAATTTTTACGGACTTCAACGATCCTGGTCTTTACCCGTTCCCCGCGCAGCATCCCGGGAACAAACACCGTGAAATTCTGAAACCGGCCCACTCCTTCGCCCTCGTGGCCGTAATTATCGATCTCAAGCTCAATGAGCTGACCCACTTTCACCGGTACGCCAGTCATAATTCTCTCCCATTCATAAGTTCCCGATTTTTTAAAATTGCCGGACCTATCCCGGCGCTGGATAAAACTTGAGGCGTGAGGTTTCAGCAATCCTTCGATACGGTATCTCCAATATAACATAAAACTGTCCATGTTGAATCAAAAAATCGGTAACATCAAAAAATTAGCACTCTCTCAATTTCATCCCGACTCCTCTTCACTCTGGATATTATGATGATACCGTGGTATAATTTGAACAATTAAATAATGAATAATAAATAAAAGAATTCAAAAGGATTGATTGCTTATGAGCATTCAAAAAAATTCATTGAGTTTGCCGGCTCATTCCCTCCCCTCCCAGGTCTCGCTACGACTGCACCGCATCCTGAGGCCGTTTCTCTCCATCGGCCTGATCGCGGCCTATCCGCTCAGCAAAATCTTACCACTCTCCTGGGGTTGGGAAAACGGTCCTTTTGAACAAGTACAAGCCGTGATTTTAATCGCCGGAGCAATCTTAGCCTATTATCTGTCCCGCCAATTCAAGGACGATTTTTTGCGTAGATTTTGGCTCTGGACCATTCCAATCTGGCTCGTCATGGCCGGACGCGAACTGAATTGGGGTGCCGCATTTTATCCACCCGTCAAATTGTCGGAGGGCGAGCCGGTTTTACTGTCCCGCTCCGATCTGTGGTATGGAGCGATGGTCTATCCCCTCTTGGGTGTCGTCTTGCTCGCCTGGTTGATTGCCGTAGTAAAATACCGCCTCTACAGAATGCCATTACAGCTGGTCCTGGACCATTGTTTCCCTATATTCGAAAGTGCGCTAACCTTCCTGGCCGCGCTTCTTTCAGATGCGGCGGAGCATCAACGGTTTTTCTTCGGTTTGCTGGGTCAACACCATCAAGTATTGGAAGAATTAGCGGAATTCCTATTTTATCTTGGCCTGATTGCAACCTCTTTAGCCATCTTCCGGCTCCACAAGAAAAAGGGGTTCATGAAATCTCCTTCTCTATAACAAAAAGACCGTGCTCTCACGGTCTTTTAAAGTTTATGTTGGGTTTGGTGAGCCGAATGGGAAAAGGCCAGGAACTTATCCAGCCACGGCCGCTTGCGCTTCCAACTCAATTCCTTTCAGCGCGAGCGCACACTCCAGGCGCTTCCGCTGCATCTTGCAGCTCATTTCATCCGGTTTATCGATTGATCCGTTCAATAATTGGGCATTGGCGTGACAGCCTCCGCTACAGTAAAACCGGCTCCAGCATTCGGAACAGCCGCGTTTGGTATAAAGAGTAGCCGCTCCAAACTTTTCACGCAAATCGGTCCGGATTACTCCTTGAATGACATCGCCCATTTGGTAATCTTTCCGGCCAACGAATTGATGGCAAGGATAAAGCTCGCCCGCAGGAGTTACCGCAAAGTAGTCAAAACCAGCTCCACAACCGGTCAATCGTTTTGGCAAACAGGGGCCATGCTCCAGGCTGACTTCAAAATGAAAAAAGGTAAATCCGGCTCCCGCTTGTTTTTTCTCCAGATAAAACTGAGCCAGCTTTTCATATTCAGCTTCAATTTGTTCCAAGTGCTCCTCTGATAAACGGTAAGGGCCACCCGTTTCGACCACCGGCTCCAATGAAAGTTCCCGGAAACCCAGCTCGTAGAGGTGCCGGACATCTTCGCTGAAGTCTAGATTGTTAGCAGTATAAGTACCGCGGACATAGTAGTTCTGATTGCCGCGGCTTCGTATCAAATCCAGATACTGTGGCACGATTCGATCATAAACTCCGGCTCCGCGCATCCGGTCGTTGACTTCCCTCCGACCGTCTATCGATAAAACCAACGCCAATTGATACTGGTTCAAAAAATCCCGGACCGGTTGAGTGAGGGCTATCCCATTGGTGGTGAGTGTAAAATGAATGTCTTTTTCTTTTTTAGTTTGGGCATCGCGAGCATAATCCATAATCTGGCGGACAACTTCCAGATTGAGCAGGGGTTCACCGCCAAAGAAATCCACTTCCAATTGTCTTCTGTTCCCAGACTCCCGTAACAACAAATCGATAGCCTGCCGTCCTACCTCAAAACTCATCTGTTCCCGATTACCGCCAAAGGGTCCGGTTCCGGCAAAACAATATTTACAACGTAAATTACAGTCATGTGAAACATGAAGACAAAGCGCCTTGATGGAACTGTCGCGCTTCAGAACGGGAACTTCATCCGGCAGATCGCTCAAGTATCCGGCGGCCTTTAACTCCGCCAAATCAGCCGCGATTTGAGGTCGTTCCGCTTCCGGAACCGGGAGATCATGAAGGTAATTGTGAACCGTTTCGGTAATCGTAAATAGGGAATTCGATCGAACGTCAAACAAAAAATAACGGCCTAATGCCTTAAAAGCGTGCCAATTGGCCATAACGTTTCTCCTTTTAATAAATCAAAAAGCCATGAATCCATGGCTTATCTGAATAAAATCATAAGTATAGTTAAAAAACTTTATTTCTGACAGACTTGGTTTCCAACCGTACACGAAGTTTTGCAAGCGGATTGACAAGAATTTTTGCATTCGCCACAGCCGCCGGTCTGGATTGTCGTGGCAAGTTTTCCTTGAACCAAAGGTTTAATCAGTTTCATAACATGCCCTCCGCAAAAGAAAATTGGTGGACCCGAAGGGATTCGAACCCTCGACCTCTGCGATGCGAACGCAGCGCTCTCCCAACTGAGCCACGGGCCCATGACTACATCTGAAGGATGCAGGGACTGCCATAATGCGCGTCCCACTTGGGGCAACGGCGTAAAGTCTTTAAAGTCTTCACTCCGCCATTGTTATCCCGGCAACTCTCGCTGTCCTTTACATACTGTTCACAGGAGTTACAAACTTGTTGAACTTCTGATAAAGAAAGCTTATAGACCATGATAACCACCTCAGAACAAAATTTGTCGAAGAGGCAGGTCTCAGTTGCTTAACTATTATAACATGTTCCAATACAATTGCCAAGGGTAATCTATGGAAAAATTATTATCAACTCTCCTTCCGCAAAATGATAATGTTTTGATGGGTAATATTAGGTACAAAACAACTTTTTACTGCATAGGGCTTCAGCGGGCGTTGAGTGGCTTTATTCCACCAAATTCGTATGCCTTTCCAACGAAACCCGATGTTCCGTAACGTTTCGGCGACCATGGTTCCAAGCGGTAGATATTCGCCACGATGAAACCGATCCCCGATCAATAATACCAAATACCGTTTGGGCTGCAGGATACGAAGGGCCTCATTGCCAAAAACCCGGATCTTCTCCAGATAGTCTTGATAAGATTCGGAATTTCCAAAATCAGCGGCATTTATGGAGAACATGCTAAAGTTGGTCTCTTCTTTAAAACCATTAATCCGATGGTGGCATCCGTAGGGCGGATCGGTAATAATGGCCGCAAACGATTCATCGGGGAACCGGCGCATCACCGCCAGACAATCTCCTAAAATTAACTCCGCTCCCAGGAGTCGCCCTCCTTCCGGATTGGCAGCCGGCACGAAAGCGCCTCCGAACGCTCTGAAATCCTGGCGTAATTCTTGGTAAACTCTGACCCATTCCGGATTGAGTTCGATGCCCACCGCCCGCCTTCCGGTCAACTCAGCCCCGAGTAACGTACCACCGACCCCGGCAAAGGGATCAAGGATAACCTCTCCGGCCTTGGTAAAGAAGGTGATGATCTCGGCCATTAATTCCGGCGGTTTCATGGCGCCGTGCGCTTTTCGTCGGGGAAAGGTTTGGTCCGGCGGAAAATTGGTTTCGTAAATCGAATTGGTCCAATACAACCATTGTGAGCCATTCAAATCGTTGAGCCGGTTTTCCACGCTTGTTGCTCCCGCCTGTAAAATTATTGCCTTTATAGCATCCCCAACCCAATAAAAAACCTTTCATCAAAATGATGAAAGGTTCTATCAATAAAATACCGGGAAAACTTGTCATTCCTTCATTAAACTCTAATTGACCCGATTAGAATCTCATACGCCACCGCATTTCCAGAGAATGGTCAGCGACGTTCCAGCCCAAGGAGGTAGATAAACAGCAAGTCTCGTGAGAAATACTATATACTTGCCGGATCCAGCCTTCTTTTTCAGTTCCGAAATGATTGAAATTATATACTCCATCCATTCCGAACCGGTACCGGCTATTCAGCGGAAAGCTCAGATCATAGATGAAATTATCACCTAACTGATAATCGTAGTCCTGGCGCAAATAATTATCTTCTAGATATACCCACTGATTCTGGGAAGTAGAATTCAAATCCGCCAAATGAAGCAGACTAAAGGTCATATTCGGCGCCGGATTAAAATCCACCCGGTATCCGCCGTAGGTTCCTTCGATCGTCTGACCCGTCTCGGACGTCCTGATGCTCCGCGCCAGCAAACCCACCTGCCACCGGCCAAATTCCGTCTGCCAATACTTTCGAGTTGCCGACAGACCCCACTTCTGCGTCCCTTGACCGGAAAAATCCCGGGCTCCGTCGATCGTGAATATATAAGTTTGGGTCTCGTACTTCATCTGGTCCATTAACGTAAAATAACCGGCAGTGTTGTATTCCAAATCCATTTGATGGGTGAAAGGACCCCAAAAATTCTGAAAACCGGCATCCAACTTGGAGTCCCCTTGAGTGGTCAACTCACCCCGAAAGCGCCATTCCCAATTTTCAGAACGGGGGTTGGAATACTCGTAATTCAGTTTCATCCCGTCATCCTTATCATAATTCAAGCCAAAACGAGGTAAATTCTTTTCATTCCGGTTCAAGGTGAGACTCGGAAAATAAAATACCGGGATCCCTTTAACCTTCAACACTACCTTTTCCAAACGCACTTTCTGGTCATCCACCCGAATTCGCTTCGCCGATAATTGGTACTCCGGATGAGGTAATGGGCAACGGGTCAAAGTTGCGCCCGAAACTTCAGTAGCAACTTGATCAGTAGTAGCCGATTGCCCAGTAATTAGGTAATCCCGCTCCTCTCCGGGCACTCTTCCGGTAAATTGGGCAATTCGACCGGCGGAAGTCCGGGAATTGTAGACGATGGTTTCAGTTTGAAAATCTCCCTGTTTAGTATGCAAAGTTACCGTTCCGGAGGCTTCCGCCTGCCCGTCCATATTGTTATAGACCAGTCGGTTTGCAGTGATCACTGTTTCCCCGTTGGTTAAGCGAACATGGCCGGTAGCATTGGCAACTCCAGTGTTGCCATTATAAACCAAAGAGTCGGCTTCAACCGACATATTGCCACTTACCATTCGTACTTTGTTGGTAGCTGTGGTGATGTTGGAATCAAAGTCATAATCCAATTGTCCAACAGCTTCAATCTGAATTTCATCGGAGGCTGCCCACACCGGCGTAGCCGTCCATCCGAGCAATATCCCACAGAGGAAACCAAATAATCCCCAAATAAGTTTTATACGTTGTATTTTCTTCTACCTCCGGTCATCAATGAGTGTATAAATTCGAGCGGGCTCAGCGACTTGAATATAAAACTCGGAACCCTCCGGAATAACTTTCTCCTTGCCCTTGATCACCATACCGAAAAGAATGCCACCTGGTCCAAATGCCATCATTCCGGCGGTGCTGATGCCAACCGCCCGGGTGTGGGAACTGTTCATCTCCGAGGCCTTGGCACCATAATCTGCTGCCACCGGAGTGCCGTCCAAAGCGCGGAGTTTTTGAAAATCGACTTTTAATACGGCATCTCGCCCCAAGTTGCCCGGACGTTTGATCTCTCGCAGCAGCCCTACGCTTCGCATACCTTTCGGGAAAACGATAGCCTGGTTATACATAACCGTCTCAGCCGCTTCATATTGGAAAGAATCCCCCGAATGATTCTGCTTGGAATTGAGTTCATTCAACATCCGCACTCGAATCAAAAGACCCTCCGGAATACTGACCCACCTTCCCCGGACTACTCCGCCCGGATAAATCTGATTGACCAACTTTTCCAAACGTTTAGTCAGCGGACCGGCATAGATTCGACCAAACAAAAGCTGTTCCATTTGTTCGAGACGGCTTTTCAGCGGACCCGATTTAACTTCTTTGAATAAAGCCCATTCCAAGGCTTGTGTCTTGTATAACAATGAAATGTCCTGAGGCTGATTGGTCAGGATGACCGTATCCAAGCGAGTCAAACGCTCCACCAAGCTGGCATCCCGTCTTTTACCGGTCACCAGCATCTCAAACTGGTCTAAACGTTCCAACAAACTCCCAGGTTGAACAGTACCTAAAGTCATCTCTTCCAGCTGATTCATCCAACCCATTGGATTTTGAATATTCTGAGTCGCTTCTTCCGCCTGAACCACCGGAACCAAAAAAACGATCAATAACACAATTCCCAATAAGTTCCATATTGCTCGGCGCACGGAGTACCTCCTGAAAGGACTATGATAAACCGCTAAAAAGGCTTTATCATATAGCTTCTCTAAAACCGGATAGATAACGCACCGGTAATCGTAGGATCTTCATCAAAATTCAAATATTGATAAGCCAGCCACAACGTCATCCATTTGTTGTACTCGACACCAATGGAAGTTGTACTTAACATTTCGTTCTTCGGTTGCGAATTGACGAACGATTGGTAAGCCAAAACCGTTAAATAGTCATTGAATTGATACTGCACTCCGGCGCTGGCTTTGGCGTCGGATGGCCGGAAACTCTCAAATCCCAAATTGACGTCCCGGTACAAGAAATCGAGTCCGCCATAGACCGAAGCCTGCGACGATATGGGAAATGATCCGTCAATCTTAATCTGCAACGCCTGTAATTCATTGCGATTGATATTGTCCAGATCGACGGTGTGAGGATTGTAAAATGGGAATCCGAAATGATTGGGATTAATATTGGTTTTCCCTGACGGATTGCTGGTATATATCAAAAGACCGCCGACCTTTAAACCTTGATTTAAGTTCCCGAGGAACGGCTTGGCGTTAAAATTGGTATCCAAGCGCCGGTACCCGGTAAGGGACAATGGACCGGGAAAGCGCCATAACCGTTCAATTTGATGAATCTGGTTTACCTCATCGAGCATAACCAATACTTGATTATTAAACGCCGTGTTGGACGCGCGATCTACGATTCCGGAGACGTTTTTCATTTTTAACGGAAACAGGTAATATCCGGAGACCGATCCGTCTTCCATAGCAGGAAGGCTTCCCTTTACGACTAAAAAAGATCGTTCAGTAGTGAATGACGGTTGATAAACCACATTCACCCCATCCAGCTCACTTTCCAATAATCCAAGATCTTCTGCCTGTAAATAAGCATTCGGAATAAATAAAAATGATTTTTGTTCCAGCTCCCAATAATACTGTCCGTAATAATAATAAGATTCGTTAGGCGAAGTCGTAGGGGCGTCGGTCAGTAAAAGGTCCAAGTCCATATAGCCTTCGGATTCCGCCTTCGGTTTTGCCAATTGAGGGCTGATATTGTCGATATCCGTAATTTTCAAACCCAAATCAACCAATTCCCTCTCAAATTCAGCGATTAGTCGCTGTAATGATTCGGCGGCCGGGCCGGGTAATTTTGAAAGATTCTCGGCCGATATGTTTTCTAACTGTTTGGTTAAGAGTCGTTTTATGTAGTAGGCCATTTCGAAACGGGATAAAGTATTGCCGGATTTCACCCAAGCCTCCGGATAATTGTCGATATAACCGGCCTTGACTAAAGTCGACATCTCCGCATAAATCCAACTGCCCGGTGGTATCAGTACCACCGCGCTATCAGCACTTCCCGTTCCCGAAAGAACGATAAACAGAATGACGGCCCAGATCAAATTCATAAATCGCGAATGAATCATGATAACTCCATCTCCATTAAAGAATAATGGAACCAGACAAGCCACACTTGCTCCCTCTTCCCATTGATTGGGGCTCTATCCATGAATCCTGTTATCTCATTTGCCATATCTGGATAAGAATCTCTCGGCTAGAATGACTGCGACATAATCATCGAATGGCCGGTCCGGGACCCGCAATCCAATGGGCAGTAAACGGGCTAAGCCTTTGGTATTTTCCCGCAAATAACGCTGGCGCCCTTCGATACTTGAGCGATCTTCATCCACCCACTGAATTTCCAGGCCAAATGGTTTTAATAATTGAAAAGCTTGCCGACTCGTCGTTCGATCCCCCAAAACAATTACCGATACCGGATACTGATTTAAGATTTTATGAATTTCATCTGCTAATGTAGCGGATTGAATGATAGTTTTATACAAAACCCTCGCCTCATCATCCACCACAGCCAAACCGCATTTTTGACGACCGGGGTCAATGGCTAAAATGACGGATTTGATAACCGACACTCCTTTATCTCCACTATCTCATCTACTCTTTAACGCTAAAACCTGGGCACGTTTACCTTATTTTCGGATCTCGAACTTGATCTTAAACTGGTCGATCCGCCTAATATCCTGGGTTGCCGCAACCGAAACGTTAACATTCGTTGACTTCTGTTCTCGAATGGCTTTTATGGTGGCGGCAATCTCCGAAATCGAGACTACATTTCTTAAATTCTGCCCTTCGGTAATAATTCCTTTTTCGATAGCTTTATTATTTGCCAAAATTAACAAGCTTAATAACTGATCCCGTAATTCCGATTCATTCGAATTGCTGGATAACGTCGCATTCGCGATTGCTTCACCTGCCGCGAAGACGACTTGATCGGGGTAGACTTCTAGCGTTACCGTCACTGGCTCACTGGAAACCGAATTTTTCTCAACGACTACCCGTACGATGGACTTTACACTCAGTCCAGCCACTTGGGTAGTTACCTCCGCTAGTCTTTTCGGAGCAACCCGCAAAGCGTAATTTGATTTGCCGGGGATTTGGGCTCCCCGTTTCAAGGCGACTTCGTTGGCCTCCTTGAGTAAAGGCTCAATCGCTTCCGCATAGATTCGATCGGCATGGATACCCGGATTTACGACTTTGGCCACTAGGATTTCGCCTACATAAAAAATGATCGGTTTATCCAAATAGTTCCGGTTTTGGTCTTCCAAACTCTTCAGCCAACCTTCCAGGTTCTGAATCTGCTGATTTAAGCGTGCTTCTTGAAGTGTCAAATTGGACATTTGGTCCTTCAAGTCGTTATTAATTTTCGTCAGGTTGGCCATGCGATTTTGGGCCAACTCCAGTTCTTCCTTGGTGCTGGAGAGATTGGATTTTACCTCTTGCAGCGTCACCGCGGCATGCTGATACTGCTCCTGAGTGCTCTCCAATTGTCGTTCTACTTGTTTGCGCTGCTTAACAACAATCTGCAAATTACGATGCAACTCATCATTTCTTAATGTCAAATCCCGGTATTCTTGCTCTTTCAATTGAATCTGGTCAGTTAAGGTTTGTACTTTTTTCGTCGTTACCTGAAGATTCTGTTCGATCGTCTTCAACTCAAAAAGCGCCTTGCGGACATAATCAGACATCAGCGTCAGAATTAGCAACGTCAAACCGGCGATGAAAAAACCCGTTAAAACCGTGATAATCATCGAAGTATATTTGGGACGCAACCCAAACATACTGAGCCTTTTTTTGCCGACCTTCATGCCGACCCGGTCTCCTAATAAAGCCAGGAGGCCGCCAAATATGACCACTGCCGCGATAATCTCCAGACCGAACATGATTTCACTCCCGTTCAACTCTTCACGGTACGAGTAATTACCAATCCATAGCCGGCTAAAACCAGATTCGGCAGCCAAGCTCCCAAAAAGGGTGGAATCGCGCCGCTACGCGCCATAAAAGTGCCGATTCCCATGAAAATATACCAAACTAATATAAAAATAATGCAAAGTCCAAAGCCAGCTGCATTGGAACGGCGTTGCGGCCGTAATGCCAGTGGTGTTCCCAATAGCGCCAGGATTAGACTGGCCAAGGGAATCGAAAACTTCATATGCAGGTCAACCAATAAGCCGCGTTTTTCGCTACCCTGTTGAGGGGCAAAACGTTTAATATACCGACTCAACTCGGAAATACTCTTGTTTTCGGGATCTTCTTTCAATTGTTCGATCTCCGATGGAGTCAGGCTGAGATCGTATTTTACCCGGCCTTCCTTCACAACGATGGGATAAAAATTGTCCGGCAAGTACTCATAAATCCGGCCATTATTAAAAAACCAGTTCTGATCCTTCCAATAAAGTTTACTGGCTTCGATGGTCCGGGTCAGAGAACCCTGATGAAACTCTTGGATGGCGACGCCGAAGAGCTCCTTGGTTTTCGGTTCATAACGGTCGGCATAGATTAACTTTTTTAAACTATCGCCATCGTAGAAATCTTTGTAGAAATGGCGAATGGTTTTGGTTACTTCCTTGGACGCGTTATTCTTGAGCTGATCGTACGTGCGCAAGGCATTCGGAACGACATACTCGTTCAACAAAACGCCGCCGATACTAACCGCCAATCCGATTAAAATCACCGGATAAGCCAATTTTCCATAGGTCAAGCCGCCAGCCCGCATAGCGATGGTTTCGCTGTGACTGGTCAGATTGCCCAGTCCGAGCAGCGCTCCCAACAACACCGCGATTGGCGCCGCTTGCATCATATACTCCGGCATCCGTAAAGCCAGAAGCTTAATGATGTAGAAGACGGTCAAATGATATCGTTCGGCGTCCCGCAACAAGCCTAAAAAGATAACCCCGCCAAAGATGCTTGTAAAGGCAAAAAAGCCAAATAACATCGGACCCAAAATCTCTTTCATCACGTATTTGGTAAGGATCTTCATACGCTGCCTCCCCGTGTGGACAGTCGAAAACGTTTCGTCATCTGCAATGCGCTGCGTTACATATTAAAACGATCACCCAAGTAAAACTTGCGGGCGTTCTCGTCGTTGGCGATCTGTTCGGAACTTCCTGAAGTTAAGATCTGGCCGGCATACATAATGTAGGCGCGGTCGGTGATGGCCAAAGTTTCCCGAACACTGTGATCGGTGATTAAAATCCCCATTCCTCTATTGCGAAGCCGATTGATGATATCCTGGATATCGGCGACCGCAATTGGATCCACGCCAGTAAATGGCTCATCCAACAAGATATAGTCCGGGTTCATGGCTAACGCCCTGGCGATCTCCGCCCGCCGGCGTTCTCCTCCCGAGAGCATATAGCCGAAACTCTTCCGCAAGCCCGTAAGACCAAATTCAGACATTAGTTGCTCACATCGTTCCTGGCGTTCCGATTTAGTCAGATTCGTCAATTCCAAAATGGCCATGATATTATCCTGAACGGTGAGTTTTCGAAAAATCGAAGCCTCTTGCGCCAGATAACTCACGCCATATCTGGCACGGCTATGCATCGGTAACGTCGTGACGTCATGATCATCGATCCGGATGCTCCCGGCATTACAACGTTCCAATCCGACTATCATATAAAAAGTGGTCGTCTTTCCCGCACCGTTGGGTCCCAAGAGTCCAACGACTTCACCGGCGTTCACTTCCAACGATACACCGCTGACCACTTGCCGGCGCTGATATTGCTTTACTAATCCTTCAACGATAATCGGCATCCTATTCTCCCCGTTCGAAAACTTGTTGGACATCGATATTGTACCAGTCCCCAACCGCAGTCGGAAAAAGGCAACCAAGGTGTTGCGCAGTTAAAAAGAACTTATGCATTGTATTTTGATGCCGCAATCCGGTTTTTGATTTCAAACTGTTTGCGGCTATGTACCAGACCTATTCCAACCTCAGCGGCTCTCTTTGTTGATACGGGACTGTACACCGCCGTTCGCCGTTATCTTTTTGGTGGTTAAGTCGTAAATGATCTCCGTGGCGGTTAATTCACTATTGCCGCGCACCACTACCGGATTTTGCTGCAAAACCACTTTGTTCTCATCCCGGTTAAAAAGTATTTTTCCGGCTCGGGCGATCGTTTCATTCCCCTGAATCTGAGCGGAACCCGTAATGGTCAATGTGCCCCGGACAACTTGTCCCTCCATGCGCTCCCCGGTGAGCTGCCATTCTTTGTAATCCAGCTCCGGTTTTCCAGTCATCACGACAACATCGTTGGCTCGATCCCATTCGAGACGTTCACCGGTGAATGAGGTGTTCTCATCGTATTTCAAAGCAACATGATTCATTGCCACCAGACGGTCCTTTTTCATCTCGACCACAATGACCTCGCAGTGCATGGTCCGATTCGGATTGGTCTGTATCAGCTGAACCGACTGTTTTCCGGTGACAACCTCCTGATTGCGGTCGTATTCCAGATACTTCGCTTCCAACACCGAATTATTCCAACGAACCGTCACCGGCTGGGTTTCGGTTCCGTAATACTGCATGGTGTTGCGTTTCAAGTCCATTTCACCGCCGGCTGGCGCCACCAGTTCCATCGGCGCGGCCGCCCAAGCCAGACTCGGAATCAAAACAAGCACCCATAGTAGTTTTCGCCAATGTCGCATCTGATTACCTCCGGTATGTTACCTTGGTCGTTCCCGAAAAACGCACTTGATCGAGGTCAAGACTTGCGTCAAGTTTTGACGCATCAAGCGATAGGCCCGGACCTTTCAGACGCACCCGGTGTTCGGCAATGATCCGGCCCTGGGCCTGATCCCAGCGGATCCGCTCCGCCGTCAACTCTTTGCCGTCAGCGGTCCAAAACCGAACTTCACCACTTAATTCCATGGTCCGGGTCCGCCAATCGATCATACCGGTCTGCGCAGTAAGATGATAACTCGCTTGCTTATTGAGGACATAATCGCCGCGAATGCCTTCCAATCGGGCGGTGGTCTGATCCTTGGCCATTTTGGAGACAGTCAAATCCCAGTAACTGTCTTTTTCGGAACCGGGAACTTTAACATTGATACCGGTCAATTCATCGAGAACCTCGGCCGGTTTCTCTCGTTCCCCGGGCTTGCTCTGATTTTGGTGGGACGCTTGAAACATAGCAACTCCGGAGATGATCAGGGCGATGCCAAATACCACAACCATAAGAATCGTCAACCATCGTTTCCTTAGCTCCACCGTTTTCTCCCTTTCTGACCGGGAAACATATCCTCAAAATATTCTTCAAATATTCTTCGCGAAACGGACCAATAAATCCTGCTCCAAAAGCCGTAAGATCAAGGAAAGCCGCCGTATTTTCAATGGAAAACAGCATAGAAGCTGACAATGCTGGAAATCGCTGAAACCGTGATTGCGCCGGCTATCATCTAATTATAACGCCACGATTTTGAGCCCATGCCGGGCAGCGAGGTCCAAAAACTCCTCTTTCGCTACAATCAACGTCTTGGCGGCTTCAATCCCCAAAACCCCAGCCCGAGCTGTTATCATGGATTGAAGGGTCGAAAGGCCAACCGTCGGCACATCAAAACGTTCATCCTGTTTGGGTTTGCTTACCTTTACCACAACCGCGCCAGGCCCGCCCAGTGTACCACCGCGCAATATCGCCTGATCGGTTCCTTCAATGGCCTCCACGGCCAATACAACCCCGTTCTTTACTATAACGCTTTGTCCAATGTCCAGTTCCCCACTGACCTTTGCCATTCGAAATCCCAGTTGCAAATCGCCGTTTTCCACGGCAGAAATCTCGCCGAGCCGCATCCCCGCCGGAGCCAGCAAATGGCGAAGATAATCGGTTTGCTTGGCAACATGAATTCCCTGCTTTTCAAAAGCCTCCACAATGGCAAGCAGAACCGCGTCATCGTTTTTTTGAGGAAGCGACGCCAGCAGCGCTTGGCATAACGGATCAAATCCCCCTTGAAACAACGCTTCTTTTCCGACCTTTCCGGCAAAAACCACTTCCTTCACCGCTTGGCGATGGAAAGTCTCGATAATTGAGCCCAACTTTCCGGCGGGAAGCAGTTGGAAATCATCGGCTTTTTGAGCGATTTCCGGGTCGACCTCTCCCGCCAGGCCCACTACCACCGCGCGATAGCCGCGGCTCTTAATCTCTTGCAAAGCATCAAATGGCAGCCGGCCGCGCCCCGCGACGAGTCCTACTCCAGCTTGTCGATTCATCATCAACACTCCCGTCTCTCAGTATCCAACGAAAAAATTTTCTATCTACATAAAAAACGAAAATTTTATTTCAAATGAAAAGGGTAGTAGAAATGGCAAAAAGACTAGACGATCGTCTAGTCTTTTATCAACCTTAGTTTCCCGAGAACTTACCTTAAAATACCCCGTTCGGCATTGCGCAGGAAACGGATGAAATGATCGATCTCCTGGCTGCCCTGGAGTTCTTGCTCCATCTGTTCAATGGCCCGGCTAATCGTCAAGCTGGACCGGTAGAGGATCCGATAGGCTTTTTTGATCTCATCCCGCACTTCGGAAACGATCCCATTCCGACGCAAACCGACTACATTAATGCCGGATACTTTGGCGGGATTTCCATCCACCAGCACAAACGGAGGAATGTCCTTCACGATCTTCGAACAAGCGCCGATCATGGCCATCTTGCCGACTTTGGTGAATTGATGGACTCCGGTCAAGCCGCTGATAATCGCCCGATCTTCCACCACAACATGCCCGGCCAAAGCCGAACAGTTACCGATGATTACGTGGTTGCCGACCTGACAGTCGTGAGCGACATGGGAATAGGCCATGAACAAACTATTGCTGCCGATGCGGGTTTCCAGTCCCCCGCCCTCGGTACCGCGGCTGATCGTGACATTTTCCCGGAAAATATTGTTATCGCCGATGACCAGAAAACTTTTTTCACCTTTGAATTTTAAATCCTGTGGTTCGCAGCCGATGCTGCCGCCGTGATAAAATCGGTTTCCCTCGCCAATTGTCGTCCAGCCTTCAATGACCACATTGGGTCCGATAATACAATTATCGCCAATCACAACATTTTCTCCAATAATGGCATAGGGGCCGATAACTACATTGCGTCCGATAACCGCACCCGGATGGACAATGGCGGTTTCGTGGATTTCGCGGATTGCCACCACTTTCGATTCGACGAGTTTCATTGTCATGAATGAGCCCCCTATCATAATTGCCCCCAGAACTAAGAAGTAAAATTATTAATATAATCTGGAGATATGTATCAAGATTGGACAGGCATTTACGACGTTTTTTAAGCAAATAACGTGATTATTCCCATAAAATCTTTCTTATTCTCTCCAATATGCCATGAATCTATAAATTTATTCGCCGACCACAAACATCAGATCGGCTTCGGTCGCCACCTGATTGTCCACCCTGGCCACGGCATGCACTTTGCCGACACTGCCTTTAAGGCGGATGACTTCAATTTCCATAATAATTTGGTCGCCGGGGACGATCGTCTTGCGGAACCGCGCATTGTCTATCCCGGTGAAATAAGGGATCTTGCCCTTGTGTTCCTCTTGGGACAGCATCAGTATTCCCGCAGACTGCGCCAGAGCTTCGATGATCAGCACCCCGGGCATGACCGGTTTGGCCGGAAAATGGCCGTTAAAAAACTCCTCATTGGCCGTGACATTTTTGAGGGCCACGATCCGTTGCTTGGGTTCAATCTCCAGGACCCGGTCGACCAATAAAAAAGGATAGCGGTGCGGCAACATTTTTTTGATCTCATTGATATCCATCTCGAAAATTCCTCCTCTTTATCTGGCCGCGACCGGGGTCGGGGCCGAAATGGCGGCGATCTTCTTCGCCAACTCCGAATCCAGTGCGTGACCGGAACGGATTGCGACCAATTGTCCGGCGAGCGGACCTAAAAGGTACAGATCCCCCAAGATATCCAGAATTTTATGGCGCACGATCTCATCGGGAAAACGCAGTTCATTGACATAACCGTCCTCGCCCACGATTACCGCGCTGTTGAAATCGCCGCCCAAAGCCAGACCCCGGCTCCGGAGATATTCGATCTCCTTCATAAAGGCGATGGTCCGGGCCGGAGCGATCTCCGTGACAAAGCTCTCCGGATTCAGCACATATTGCAAGTATTGGTTGCCGGTTACCGGATGGTCGGAGGTGAAGGTAAAGCTGATGGCTAACTGCTCTTGCTCCGGCGCGGCCGGCAATCCGATCAGCATCGCTTTGGAAGGCTCACCCTGACGCATGACGGTTCCTTCCACCCATACCGGCTCCTTAATGCGCGTGTAACGGCGAAGTGCCGCTTGCGCGGTTAAACCGGCCTTCAGTATTTTTTCGACAAAGAATAAGCCACTGTTGTCTCCCGCCGGAATCTCTTCACCGTCGACTTCCACCAGCACATTATCGATGCCCAAGCCATGAAAGACGGCCATTAAGTGTTCGATCGTCCCGATCTTCCAGCCATCCTTGCCGATGGTGGTATTTTTGGTGGTATCCACCAGCGCATGGATATCCGCTTTCACACGAGGCTGTCCTGGCAGATCGGTCCGGCCGAACCATACTCCGGAGTCAGCCGGCAAGGGCGTCAAACGCATCCGAACCTCGGCCCCGCAGTGCAGCGCCCGCCCCTCGATGACAATCTCATCAGCAATCGTCTGTTGAAATGCCAATTTTGTACCTCCGTCGCATTTTCATTGCCTGTTTCCCCGGCTTGATTGTTTTGCATTCGGCCTTGGGAATAAGAAATTTATTTCATCCTAGCTATCGCGCTTCCATCCCGGTAAAAAGCTAAATAACTGCCATCATATAAAAACATCTTCATGAATTATATGTCAGCCCGGGAACCCTGTCAAGTAAAATCAATGCCGCAACAGCTGATGATACTTCTTGCCAATCTCCGAAGTCGGATGTTCGAAAACTTGCTGCGGCGGTCCCTCTTCCACGACCCGGCCTTTATCCATAAAGACGATGCGGTCGGCGGCCCGCCGGGCAAACGACAGCTCGTGCGTTACAATCAGCATCGTGGTGTTGCCCTCTTGGACCAGTTCCTCCATGACCTCCAAAACCTCGCCGATCAGAATCGGGTCGAGCGAGGCCGTGGGTTCGTCCCATAACATGATCTCCGGCTCCAGCGCCAACGCCCGGGCGATGCCCACCCGTTGCTGCTCCCCGCCGCTGAGCTCATCCGGTCGGTCCTGCAATTTTGTACCGAGCCCGACCTTGCCCAGGGCGCACTCCGCCCGGCGATTGGCTTCCTCGACGCTCACTCCTTGCAGACGGAGCGGCATCGCCACATTATCAAGAGCCGTCAAGCGACGGATCAAGTTGAAGTGTTGAAAGACAAATCCGATCTTCCGCCGGACCGCTAGCAACTCATGGAGATTGAGATCGGTGATCGGCTGGCCCGCCAAGCGGATCGCTCCGGAATCCGGTTCGGTCAGCCGGTTGATGCAGCGGATCAGCGTTGACTTGCCGCAACCGCTCGGTCCCATGATGACGACCGTCTCGCCTTTTTCAACGCGGAGATCGACTCCGTCGAGGGCTTGCTTCCGGCCGTAATTTTTCATTAGATCAGAGACTTCCAACATGCTTTAGCACCAGCCTATTTAGAGAATTCCCCGGTCCGTCCGCGCCGGGAAGCCCGGCACGGACGGGACTTCGGGCCTTGGTGGATTCCTCACTCAAGTATATGATTCAACGCTCGGTAACGGTCATTATTTCATAATCATCTTCCAGCGGTTCAAGACCTGCAACAATCCGGGGCGTCCGGCCGGAATCACGATCTCCCGCATGATGGTCTTGAATGGTAATCCCAATGAGAGCCCGGCCATCACCTCGTCCTTGCTGACAGGATTGATCTTTTCCGCCAGCGACGAAATGAGAATTCCCAGTACAACGCCGCCGATTCCGACATAGAACAGATTGACATAAGGGATCCTGGCCCCCGACATCGCGAAGGTCGCTACCAGCCAAACGCAACCCATGGCTCCGGCATAGAGGTTGGCCGGATTGACCAGCCACTGCAGCAGCCGGTAGCCGCGGTCGAGCCAGACATTGTCCGGCTTGAGCTTCTTTTTGGCGAAGAACGAGTAACCCATCATTCGTAACATCGAAACCACCAGCGATTGATCCAGAATGAACGACAGGACCCACAGAATCAGGACCACCAATGCCGCAATGGTCGAGCGGACCTCCGCCAAAATCTTAAAAAGCTCGCTCCGGATGTCGAATTGAATGGTACCCGACGGCAAGGAGAAGATATTCACTTGATTATTGCCCAAGGCGTCCCGGATCGCGGCGTCAACCAACTGCCGGTCGATGCCGGTTTTCGTGAAGATCTGCAGCCGGCTGCCGGTGGCCGTCTGACCGCCGATATACTTGTCGATCAACGTCACTGTGCGGCCGATCTCCTCATCCATCATCTTCGGCAGCGAATCCCTCAAGCGTTGCATCTCCGCGATTAAGGCGCCGAGGTCGATCTTGTCCGAGCCGAATACGTGATCGCTCACGGCATTCAGTCCCGCCTTCAGGTCGGCCGGATTGACCCCGGTGATCTTCGACAGCACTTCGTTGGTGGACCCGAGCAGCTCCTGCAATTTCTGCTGGTTTGCGCTGCCCGGCGTGAAGACGGTTCCCACATTGTCGATCTGCTGCGCTAGATCCTTGGCCTTGTTGCGCCAGGAAAGCAGGACCGACATCACCGGGTTGAAACGGTTGATAAAATCATCCAGCGCGCCGATGCGGTCGCGGATCGCTCTTTCGACCGTGCGCAATTGCGAATTCAAAAGCTCCATCTTCTCGCCGATGCCCCCGTCTCCGCCGAGCGAATTCTGGAGCAACGGGCTGCCCATCAGCAAGCGAGCGCCCTGCAAGCCGTTCAATGCCGTGCTGAAACGGTTTTCCACGACTTGAACCCGGGCAAAATTACGGGCCAAGAAATCCAGATCATCGCCGACGCTGCTGATCAAGCGGACGGTCCGGTTCAAGCCGGACTGATTGGCTTTGCCGCTCAGGCCGGTGATCCCCGCCGCCATCCCGTTCAACGCCGACTGCACCTGGGTGAGCTGATGGTAAACCTTTTCGACGCCGCTGACAGTCAACCCTGCGCCGCTGCTGCTGTTATTGTTATAATCGGCGATCGCCGAATTCACATTGGTCAACAGCTGGATCCCCTGATCCATCGCGTAAACGAGCTGGGCTTTCCTGCTGGAGACCTCCACTGTTCCAACGGCTTGGCCGATCTTATCCCCGGCCGATACCCGGTATGCGGTCCGATCCCGCAATAACGACGAATCGCCTTGAATGATCATGCCGTGAATTCCGGCGGTGTCGATGGCGGTGATCTTGACCACCACTTCCAGTGGCTCTAGCAGCTTGCCGGGCTGAATATCCTTAGCGTTCTGTCCGTTCAGCGCCAGCAGATCGCCGACAGCCAGGTCCTGTCCGGGGTTGGGCTTAATGAGAACCTCGGCGGCATAGGCCGTCATGAAGTTCTTTATCTCTGACATGGTGTTCACCAGGTATTGGTTGTCGCCGCCGCCGTCGGTGCTGACATCCTTGGCCAGATCCAGGTCTTTGATTCCCACGATAGCCTGGGACGCCTTCTTACCGAGGGTCAATAACTCTTCCTGGGAATGGTTGGAATCCAGGCGCACCTCGATGATCTGGTAGCGCGCCAACAGCTTTTTGATCTGTTTAGCAACCGTCTCATGGAGCTGTGTGTTCTTAAGAATTACACCGATGCTGCTCCCGTCCTTGTAAGTGAAACGGACTCCCGGAATCTGGCCTACCTGCCGCGATACCATGTCAAAGACACCCCGCGGCACATTGGAGATGTTAATCCGCGGTTCGGTCATGATCGAAAAACCGGCGTCCCCCGGCAGATCGGCGAACACGGAGCCCAGGTTGTTAAAGACTTCCCGGTTCCGGTACTCCGATGGCAGCGTCAGAAAAAAGGTAGCTTTGCCCGCGACACTGATCCCTGCTTTCAGGGTAGCGCCGGGAAATTTATCATTGGCCACCTGCTGGAGCTGGCGACGCAAGGAGCCTTTTAGCTCTTCGCGCACTTGAAAGAGGAGATCATATTCGCCCGAGTCGCCCATGATCCCGGCGACCGTCTTGGCGAAATACTGATCCGTCACCATCGCAAAACCGCCCGCAAACAACGCCGAAGCCAAGGTGCCGATGAGCAACATTACGAGGATATCTTTTATGAAGGTGTCCCGACGCAAAAAAGTTAACATAACGTACCTCCATCGTCAGCACCGATTATAACATAATTAACGTCGCCAGCGCCAGTAAATATCCCATTTTAGCAGCATAAATATTTGGAAATAATGTCAAGAAGCGGCCTGCTTGGCCCATGCAATCCGCTCCCGCCGCAAAACTCCGGAAAACGGGAGATACCGGTGAACTCCACCGGTATCTCTCGTTTTGAACCGTTGCTACAGCATTTTGCCCAAGCGTTGACGGGTTTGAAGTGAAAAGCGCGAACGCCTCACCGCGCTTTTTGCGAACAAAGCCGTTTACGCTTTATCAAAATGCTACCATTCGGCAACCGCGCCAAGTTATGACATATGGAAACCCGCTTCGCTCACCCGGACCGTGCCCTGCGCTCCGAACCGCAGCGGCTGCACAGGCAAGGTATTCGAAAACGTAACGGTATTGCCGGACGGATCATCGTCGGTTACCACGATATTTATATCGATGACCACGTTCTCTTGAAGCTCGGTCGGGGAAACCAGGCTAAAGTTGAGGAATACGACCGCCGGCGTGAGTTGGCAGCTGGATCCGGCCGGGACTCCCGGTGTATCGGCGAAACCGCTGAATGGAATATCGACGCCCACGTGACGGACGAAGCCATCCTGATCGACAAAGAAGATCTGTTTATGCAATGTACCCAGGAAAATTACTTTATTCTCAATCACAAAACACTGGGTATCGCGGACGCTGGCCACGATCTCACTGATCTTCTCAGCCGCCACGGGAAGGGTAACCGTATCGCTGACTAAAACTTGAGCGGTCGTTTCCGCCAGTACTGCCATTCTTATCCCTTCTTCCCAATGATTTTGTTATATCATATGGGCCGTGCGGGGACGAGAAGCTGAGACGGAAGCATATTTCCCCGGAATAAGGCCACTCGCCCATGCCAAGGCCGGGTCCTGCCCCGGAGCTTTCCTTTAACCGCGGGACTTCTCGCGATGGACTACCGTCGCGCTGGCCTGATGGGTCGCGGTCACCGTCACTTCGCAGATCTGGACGTGAGCCGGCGCCATCGCGCAATAGAGGGCGATATCCGCGATATCCTCGCCTTTCAACGGCTTAATCCCCTGATAGACGCCGCCGGCCCGCTCCTCGTCCCCTTTGAACCGAACCACGCTGAAGTTGGTCTCCACCAGTCCGGGCTGGATGTTGGTGACCCGGATCGGCTGGTCGGCCACGTCCATCCGCAAGCCGTCGCTGATGAATTTCACCGCCGCCTTGGTGGCGCAATAGACCGCGCCGTTGGGATAGGCCTGAACTCCGGCGATGGAACCGATATTGATAACGTGGCCGTCCAGATGGTTCTCGACCATCAGCGGCACGATCAACCGGGTCAGATAGAGCAGGCCTTTGACATTGGTATCGATCATCGTCTCCCAATCCTCGATCGCGCCTTGATAGAGCTTTTCCAACCCCAGTGCCAGGCCGGCATTGTTGATCAGGATGTCGATCCGTCGCCATGCTTCGGGCAGATCGCTCACAGTCCGCTCCACCGCGGCCCGGTCCCGCACATCCAAAGCGCGGAGCAAGGTCTCGGTCGTGTAACGCTGCTGCAATTCCTCGGCCAACCGCTGCAATTGCTCAAGATTGCGGGCGGCGAGGATCAGGCGGGCGCCGTTGGCCGCGAACGCCCGGGCGCAAGCCTCGCCAATGCCGCTGCTGGCTCCGGAGATGAATACGGTTTTTCCTTTGATGGACATCGCAAATTCCTCCTTAGGATAGATATTGAAAGATTCCCCTCGTTCGGTTTGGCCTCGCGCTACAGATTCCAGCGCGGATGCGTTGCTCACGATATATTCGGTTGAATGCAATTTCTAAGGCAGCATCTTGTCCCCGGAGGACCTTCGCCGCCCGGGCTTCAGCCGCTGACTCCATTATATCAAAATTTATAACATTGGGTCATTTACAAGAAATGAATCTTTCCGGAGCATAGGCATTACCATCTGAGATCGACCGTCCTCGGGCTGCCGGAGATCGATCTTCCGCTACAAAAGATCGATCCGGAACGGCTGAAGATCGATCTTGAGTCACAAACGATCGATCCGGAATGACTGAAGATCGATCTTGAGTCACAAAAGATCGATCCGGAATGACCGAAGATCGATCTTGAGTCACAAACGATCGATCCGGAATGACCGAAGATCGATCTTGAGTCACAAACGATCGATCTGGAATGACTGAAGATCGATCTTCGGTTGAATCTCAAATTTTTTATCGCATAAACGAAGAAGCCCCCGGCAGCGGGGGCTTCTTTACGATAGCGGTTAGCGGTGGTATTCCGCCGCGCCGGTCCGGCGAAAGACTGCCCTGCGGGTCCAGGCGGCCAAGTCATCCAACAGACTGTAGATGACGGGAATCGCCACCAATGTCAGGAGGGTACAAAATGACAAGCCGCCGATGACCACCACCGCCAGGGAG
Organism: Hydrogenispora ethanolica; assembly: GCF_004340685.1. NCBI lineage: Bacteria > Bacillati > Bacillota > Hydrogenispora > Hydrogenispora ethanolica. Next base: position 43,922 of record NZ_SLUN01000020.1, read on the forward strand.
GCATTGAGCATGCCGCCGTCCCCTTGGCCCACGGCCAACGGCACCAAACCCAGGATGGTGGTGAGGGCGGTCATCAAAACCGGCCGCAGCCGGGTGGGTCCGGCTTTGAGGATCGCTTCCCGGCGGGAGAGCCCGCGGCTGCGCAGGGTTTCAATATAGTCCACCAGCACAATGGCGTTATTGACCACAATACCGGCCAGCATGATGACGCCGATCATCGAGGTCACATTCAGACTCTGGCCGGTGAGGAAGAGGCTCCAGGAGACGCCGAACAGGGATAACGGCAAGGTTCCCATAATCGCCAACGGATGAATGAGATTTTCGTATTGAACGGCAATGACCATATAGACAAAGAGCACCGCCAGGACAAACGCGATGAGCAAGGCGCTATTGGAATCCTGCATGTCTTTGACCTGTCCCCCCATGGAAAAACTGTAATTGTTGGGGAAGATCACTTCGCTCCGGATCCTTTGCTCAATGAGGTTGGCCATTTTACCCAGGTCTCTCCCGACAAACTTCGCGCTGACCTGGACCTGACGGGTTTGGTTCTCCCGGGTGATCTGGGTCGGCCCTTTGGCGGGGATCAGGTTCACCACTTCTTTTAGCGGAACCGCCGCGCCGGTGCCGGAGCGCAGATGGAGTTTTTCCAGGTCGGCCAGGACTTGGCGATCATGGGGTTGAAACTGCAGGAAAATATCGTATTCCTCGCCGGCCAGCCGGATTTGACTGGCCACCGACCCGCTAAACGCGGTTTGTATGGCGTTGCCGATCGCCGCGGCGCTCAGCCCGTAGGCATTGGCCCGCTCCCGGTTGATGGTGATCCGGAGTTCCGGGCGGCCGGTCTGCCAGTTGGTATCCACGTCCCGGGTTCCCGGGATCTTCGCGACAATCTGCCGGATGGATTCGGACAGACGCTCCAGGACCGCCAGCTCGGGCCCTTCGATATTGACCACCAACGGCGCGCCGCCGCCGCTCGGGCCGTTATCCGATTCCTGAACTTTCAGTTTCACGCCGGGCAGTCCCTTCACCCTTTGCCTGGCTTGATCCAGCAGTTCTTCCATGGGGGTCTTGGTGTCCTTGCGCATCGTCACGTAAACGGTTCCCTTCTCGCTCTCTTCGCTGCTGCCGCCAAAGCCGAAACCCGAGGAGCCGATGATGGAATAGACCATCTCCACGTCGGCCATCTTGCGCAACGACGTTTCAATCTTGCGGGCCATTCCGTCGGTGACCGTGAGATTGGTTCCCAGCGGCAGCTCGAACTCCACCGAAAACTCTTTTTGGCCGATGGACGGCATGAATTCGGTCTTGATGCCCAAAAAGAAGGGAACGATGCCCAGGATGAAGCAGAGCAGCGCCAGCAAAACCGTTTTGCCGCGGTGTTGAACCGCCCAATGGAGCATGGTCCGGTAGATCCATTCCACCTTGCCCAGCCGGAGCTCCCCTTCCTCCGCGAGTTTAGCGGAAGCCGCCTTCGGGGTCCGGATGAAATTCATCACTTTCGCCGACAAGGTGGGAATGACCGTCAACGCCACCACCAGGGACGCGGTCAATGAAAAGGACACCACATAGGCCATCTCGCGGAAGATCTGGGCCGAAATATCCTCGACGAACAAGACTGGCGCAAAGACGATGATCGTCGTCAAGGTGGAGGCGGTAATCGCCAATCCCACCTCCGAGGTGCCCTTGATGGCCGATTCCAGCGCATTGTGGCCTTCTTCCCGGTAGCGATGGATGCTTTCCAAAACCACGATGGCGTTATCCACCAGCATTCCCACGCCCAGGGCCAATCCCCCCATGGACACCAGGTTCAGGGTGAGCTTGGAGAAATAAATCATGGCGAAGGTGATAATGATCGAGATGGGAATGGCCGCCGAAATCACCAAAGTGCTCCGGAAACTACGTAAAAAGAAAAAGAGGATGATCACGGCCAAGAGGCCGCCCATGATTGCGTTCTGGGCTACATTCTTCAGTGAACTTTCGATGAATTCCGCCTGTTCAAAAACTTTATGAATGGAGACTTGCTTTCCAAGCTGGCCTTGCAGTTCAGACAGGGCCTTCCGGACCTCCCTGGTGACCAGCACGGTGTTGGCATCGCTCTCTTTCATCAGAATGATCATCAGGCTCTCGTCGCCGTTGATTCGGGAGAGTTGCTTCCGTTCGTGATAGGCGTCCTTGACCTCGGCCAACTCTTGCAGCGGAACCTGGGCGCCGCTGGGCAAGGTGAGCTTGATATTCTGCAATTCCGCGACGGTTTTAAATTCACCCAGCGTCCGGACTGTCAGCTCGTTTCGGCCCTCCCGGACCACCCCGCCGGGCAGGTTCAGATTCTCCTGGGCAATGGCTTGCTTGACATAGGTGGGATCGATCTTGTAAAAAGCCAGTTTATTGGCTGATAAAAGGATTTGAATCTCCCGGGTCAGGCCGCCGCTGAGCGAGACCGAAGCGACGCCGGGGACTCGCTCCAAACGCGGCTTGATCTTGTCTTCCGCCAAGCGGGTGGCCTCCGCCAGCCCCTTGGGGCTGGACATTCCCCAGAAAACAATGGGGATCATCGCCGGATCCATCTTAAAGATCAGCGGATCTTCGGCGTCTTCCGGGAGATAGCGTTTGACCAGGTCGATCCGTTCCCGCATCTTCAGATTGGTAAAATCCATATCCGTTCCGTAATTGCACTCCGCCGTAATCACCGAGTTTCCCTGGGATGAGGTGGAGGTGACCTTTTTGACATTGGGAACCGCGCTAATCGCTTCTTCCAAGGGCCGGGTGATCGAGTTTTCGATCTCTTCCGGCCCCACGCCTTCGTAAGTGGTCATCACCATGATGGCGGGAAAGTCGATATCCGGATAGAGATCCATTTTGACGAGGGATAAGGACACCGCTCCGATGGTCACGGCAAACAAGACGAAGATCAGCACGCCCACTGGGCGGCGGACGCAGAGTTCGATCAGTTTCTGCATTTACTTCACCACTACTTTCGATCCGTCTTCCAGATTGTTCTGGCCGAGCACCACCACCCGGTCGCCGGGAGCCAAACCGGAGACGATCTCCACCCTTTTTCCGTCGGAAATGCCCGGTTCGACAATTTTTCGCTCCGCTTGCCTGCCCCGGATGACAAAGACCGCTTTGGTTCCGACTTCGTCGATGATCGCTTCCATCGGCACCATCAGCGCATCCTGGCGCTGGTTGAAATTGAGCTTGACCTCGGCCAGCATGCCCTCTCTGAAGATGCCGCCGGAATTTTCCAACCGGATTCGGACGGGGAAGGTCTTTTGAGCCGCGTCGGCGCTGGGCGAGATCTGCTCCACCGTACCGGCGTAAACTGTTTCCGGAAGGGAGGCCAGGCTGACTTGGGCCTTTTGCCCCCGTTTGGTCTGGGCAATATAGCTATCGCTTAACTGGACGGTGATATAGACTTTGGAGAGATCGACCACTTCCATCAGCTTGACCCCGGGACTGACCATCTCCCCCGGATTCACCTGACGACTGCCGATGGAACCGGCGATGGGCGCCAGAATATCGGTGTTTTGCAGCTGCTCTTCACGGAGCGCCACTCCGGCCCGGGATTGTTGGACGCTGGTTTGAGCGATCGCGAACTGGGTTTTGGCTCTCTCATACTCTTGTTGCGAAATGGCTTCTTCCTGCCATAATTTTTGCATCCGGTTAAAGTTCGCCTGATTCTCCGCCAGAGAGGCCTCGGCTTGCAGCAAAGAGGCTTTGGCCTGAGCCCGTTCATTGGTGAAATCGGTTTTTTCCAACGTGGCCAAAACCTGGCCTTTTTTCACCGGATCGCCTAATTCCACGGCGACTTGAGCGATCCGGCCGGAAAGTTTCGAAGAGATAACGGCCTTGCCGTCCGCCTCCACCGTGCCGACTGTGGTGAAGACTTCTTGAATTCCCCCTTGCTCCACGGTGACGACTTGCACGGGGATAGCCTCATCTTTTTGGGTGGCGGCAGGTTCTTTGCGGCCGCAACCGGTTACGCCCATGAGCATAATCCAGGCCAGGCCCAAAATGAGCAGCGTTTTTTTCATCACAGCAATCCCTCCATTTCGATTGGTGTTTATGGCTGGCCGGAGAACCGTTCGGACCGGCCGGCGCGGCCGGTAAACGAAAACCGGTTCTTTGTCCCGGATAATCTAAGAACGCTTATTTTCGGCCCCGGCCAAAAAGAGCGACAACGCGGTATCAACCATTGTGGCGAGAGTTTCGGTTTTCCCATTGAACAGCCAGTGAAAAGCCAAGTGGGACAGGATGCCGGCCAGGGCCGCGCTGAAATACGTAGGGTCCCCGGGCCGCAGATAATTTTGTCTCATGCCGTCTTGGATCAGCTGAGTAAATTGTCGGTGAATCTTCAGGTGGATTTGGAGCAGACGGTCCTCGATACCTTCTTTCTTTGGAAAACGAAGCTGCTCTTTATAGAGAATCTCAAATAATTCCTGATTGTTTTGGACGAAATAAAAGTGGGCCCAAATCATTTGCTTAAGCTGTTGGGCATAGAGCTTTTCCTGGGCAATTTGCTCAAAGGCCTGGCCCAGCCGGGATAATCCTTCTTCGATCGCCGTCCATAAAATATTCTCCTTGGTTTCGAAATAAAGATAGATCGTTCCCTTACCCACTCCAGCTCTTGAGGCGATCTCATCCACCGTGGTGCGGTCAAAGCCTTTTTCCGAAAAAAGTGTCAGAGCGGCTTTCAGAATTCCCGAATGTTTGGCGACGTTCGACTTTTCCATGGCAGTACCTCAATTGTTCAACAAATGACCGGCTGTCGCGAAGCCATTCACCAGATATAAAATGCTTTCGGATGATTGCAACGGATATTTCAAAACTGACCGGTCAGTCAGTTGATTCAATTATACGGTCTCAAAATCCCACAAGTCAACAACAAATGAAATATTTGGAATTCATTCCATCAAGCAATGATTGCAGTGCTGAAACATTTATGGGTAGAATTCGGAAACTATCCTTCGCCGACCTCAACCACGGTATCGCGATTCGCCCGTCATTTTGAAGCGGGGATGGCCTGAGAAGCCATTTCACCAGACTGTTACCCCGGCGTCACCGGCCGGAAATCTCCGGGAGTTATCATAAGGATATCGAAAGTGGGGTGAAAAAGGATGAACAACTTCGAACTGCTGGCATTCTTGCTGGTGCGGAACGCCGAAAAGGAGAACCGGAGAAACCGTGAAGCGCAAAAGTGAACTTCACGGTTTTCTTTTTCCGGCGGATCGTGTTTTTTCATTCAATCCCGAGCTTCTCAAGCCCTTGCCGGAGTCCGGCGAGCCGGTAGGCTTCGTCTTCTTTCGGATGGGTACATCGCTTGGTGACGCCATCGAGGTTCCGCTTAACGATGATCAGATACTCGCGGATGCTCATAACCGCGCCGCGCCGTAGCTGTAAATACTCCAACAGACCGGAGTCCAGCCGGTCGTTATAATCTTGCTTGGCAACCACCGCTTCACATTGAGGGAGGACATCATCGCACCGTCCATCGGAAGCAAGATGCACACAGGGCTGGCAGATATCATCCGATTCGACCACCAGTTCGACCTGGCGCGAACAATCGGCCAGCATCATCTCTGTGATGAGATGCACGCCGTGCCCATACGGGTGGGGCAGATTGGGGCGATCGTGCCCGATATTTCTGACAATATCCAAAATATGATGGGGCCTCAATCTCAATACCATGAAAATGCCACCTTTTCTTTTTTTTATTATCCCGCACGTCGCCATCGGGTTGGATTGGTAAACTTATTCCCTAACTTAACTTCCCGCTCCATGAAATGTCATAATCTTCACCGCCATTCCTTGATTCCCTTCAAGAATCCAAAAATTTCTGCTCTGTTCCGGCTTATTCCAACCTGCCTAAGATCATCATCCCGTGCCCCGGTCGTTCACGGATCCCGCGCTTTCTCGGATAGAGCATCCGCAGAAAATCCGCTCCAAAGGAATAAAAAACGAGGCCTCTCCGAGGTCTCGCGTAAATTTCGCTAAGGGCAATGGAACTATCCTACCATCCTGCGACTCAGCTCGGCGAAACAACTATAGTCCAAGGCCGGATCACTCCCCGCCAGCAGCCTGGCCTTGGCCAGCGCCACTTGCAGGGCGGCGTAGGCCAATTGCCGCTCCAGGAAACAAAGATTCTCCATGTTTGGATCGGATAGATCGGAAAAATTATAACGATTCACCGCCGCCTGGTAGTTTTCCAAGGCCCGCTGCACCTCGGGGTTGGCCGGCGGCGAAACCGTTGCCGAGTGCTTGTCGCCGCTAAAAACCGTCTCTTTCAAATACTGAATGATGTTTTCGATCGCCAACATTTCCACATCCCCTTTACCCGACTTGGACCATTTCTTCATTATTAGATATTCTGAAACCCCGCTGGAATATTCCGGCAAGATAAAACAAGCCTCAAAATGGGCTCCCGGCCGCCGGATTGACTCCAACAGTCACAGTCCAACGCTTTCCGCAGCTTGAAAACTGCCAGATCTTTCATTTTGGCCTCGATCATCACCGCCACCTCCGGCTCAGGGATGATCACCAGAAACTCTTTGAAATCAATCGGATCCACCCAATCGGCATGCGCCCGGAAATTCTTCTCCGATTTGGGGCAGGAGAAAGGAAATTTCGTTGCCGAACTGAATTATTCTTTATCCGAGATCGTTAAAACAGCGCTGTCATATATCCGGAGGCTATCATGAAACCCGAACAAATCACAGTTATCTATGGGACCGACCCCTATTCCATGACCGAACGGCTGCTGGAGCGAATCGCCCTGGCCGACCTCATTCCCGCCGGCGCGCGGATCGCTCTGAAGCCCAATCTGGTGGTGGCCAAGCCGGCCGATTCCGGAGCCACCACCCACCCGGCCATCGCCGAGGCGATCATCGTCTACCTGCAAGCCCACGGTTTCAAAGAGATTTCAATTATGGAAGGTTCATGGCTGGGTGAAACGACCGAGCACGCCTTTCAGATCTGCGGCTATACAGAGTTGGCCCGGAAATACCGGGTCCCCTTGATCGACCTCAAGCAAGCCCCGACGGTCCGGCGGCGCGGCGGCGAGCTTGATCTGGCGGTCTGCCGGCCGGCCTTGGAGAGCGATTATCTGATCAATCTGCCGGTCCTGAAAGCCCATTGTCAGACCGAACTGACCTGCGCGCTGAAAAACCTGAAAGGCTGCATCCCCGACGCGGAGAAGCGGCGTTATCACAACCTGGGGCTGCACCGTCCCATCGCCGCATTGTCCTCGGTACTCAGGCCCGGTCTGACGATTGTTGACGCCCTGTCCGGCGATCTCAGCTTTGAGGAGGGCGGCAATCCGGTGCCAATGGACCGGATCATCGCCGGGACCGACCCGGTGTTGCTGGACGCTTACGCCGCCACCCTGATCGGGTTGGAGTCCGGCGATATTCCATACATCGGGTTCGCCGCAGGGCTCGGAGTCGGTTCCGCCGAACTCGGCCGGGCGGCCGTCATCGAGATCAATCCGGACGAAAAGCCATCAAAACCGTTCCGTCTCACCGGCCAAGCCCGAAATCTGGCGCAATGGATCGAGGAACGCCAAGCTTGCTCAGCCTGCTACGGAAGTCTGATCCACGCCCTCTACCGGCTGAAAGAACGAGGTGTTCTACGGAAACTACCCGGACCCGTCCGGATCGGCCAAGGCTTTCGCGGGGTCTCCGGACCCGGACCGGGCATCGGCTCCTGCACCCGGTCACTCCAGACCCATCTGCCCGGTTGTCCGCCCACCGCCGCGGCGATCATCCGCTTTCTAAAAGCGTTGTGATAAACCCGACGAAGGTCGGGGTGAACACAAAAGCTCAGAGAAGCAAGGGATAAAGTCGTTTAAAATTCTTTGGCAAACGGATTCATTTGAAAGAGACTTTATCACATGGCTTCTGAACGAGCTGGAACGGCAAAAATAGCGCCAAAGGCGCTATTTTTGCCAACCATTACAATTCGGGCGTTTCGGCACGCTTACTGGGCGGCCGCCATCGGATGCTTGGGAATGAGGAGTTTCTGTCCGGATTCCAGGCTTTCCGGATTCATCACCTGGTTGCTCCGGGAGAGCGCCTCCACGGTGGTCTGGTAACGGCGGGCGATCTTCCAGAGCGTATCACCCGGCTGGACTACGTAAAAGAGCATGCTCGGCCGGGTTGCCGGATCCACCGGAGGCACCAACGCGCAATCCCGCAGCACCATGATGGCCCGCGGAGTCCTGCCGAGAGCCCTGACCCGAAGCGCCCCGGTAAGGCGGAGCGTCCGTTCGCTGGTCATCTCGAGATTCAAATTTTCCAGGGACAGGTAAGAGCGGAGCAGGGCGCCGGGTTTCAGCCCCGCAAAGTCTATCATCCCGGCGAGCGGCAGCTCGTTCCCGCTAGCGGAGCCCCATTCCGCCATCACCAGTCGCGTCTCATCCGCGGTCTCGGCGACGTAGAAAAGTTGCAGATTCAACATGCCCTCCAGCATGACCTTACCTTCGCCGGCTTCAACCGTCACAGCACCCGGCGAACCCCGCCATCCCAGCAACCGGTCCATTCCCGGCTGGCCGAAGGGCAAGTTCACCATCAGATCCAGGTCGACCTCGCCGCTGGATTCGCCAAGCGGCTCTTCCATCTCCAGCAAGTATTTTTGGAAATCGAGCACTTCGTTGGCTGGCGAAGTGACCTCCACCACCATCTCCCGGGTCAGGGTCCGGCTGACTTTGACTTCTACCTCAAGTCGCACATTGGCCCGCAGTTCCCGCTGGGAGGAGCGTTCGAGCTCCGCCCGGACCACTTGGACCCGGGGGATGACCGTCATCCCTTCCTCGGCCCCCTCGAGATCGAGGGCTGTCTCAAATGCCAAGCCATTGCCGGCGTTGCGCGCCCACTCGTTCGTAAAGATCTCGGTCGGCCTCCCGTCATCATCGCTGCCGACATAGATTAGCGAAGTATCCAAAAATCCCTTGACCATAATCTTGCCCCGGTTTACCTCCCAGGCGAGACCGGTCGGTCGGACGCTATGCCGGACGATCCTGGCAAGCCCCGGCTTTAGATTCGGCAGTAACAGCGGAGCCTGCACATTGAGGCGCTCCCGCCGCATTCCGACAATCTCTTCCACCAGTAACTGTTCCTTCCCGGCCTGAAAACGGTCCGCCGGAACGCAGGTCACCCCGGTAAGAATGCCCGCGTTTTTCTGGCTGGCCACATGAATCCGGATCTCAATCTGGCTGCGCGCGACCACCCGGTCCTCCCCCTCTTTCTCAAAGACGCAACCGGCCGCCACCGTATCGACATCCACCATCATCTCCGGCCGCAAACCCGGAAACTGGATCGTCTCCTCAAAAATCGGTTCTTCTTCATCCCGCCAGCCAATGCCGAATTCCCGAGGAGCACGCAGATTGCCACGCTCCTCGTCAGACAGCTCTTCATCGCCGGCGCCCCGGTACATTTCCTCATCGGTTTTGCCGATGTAAACCAGGTATGGATGGAGCTTTCCCGAGACCGTGATCTGATCCTCTCCAACCACAAAGCGCGGCGGTTCGGCTAGGAGATCACCGCCGACCACTCCTTGAATGCGCGGCACATTCTCAGGAAGCGGCAAAACCGTTTCCAGGCTGATCCGTCGCGACTGGTCGCGAAGATAAAAGGGATAGCTCAACACATCGTATTGACAATTCAGACTCATTTTCTTCCTCCTTTCATATGGTATTGCAAACCATCGGAAACTCCGTCTTGCCCGGCAAAACTCACCACCTCCCGTGCCTCCGTGTCGGAAGGGATTGTGGATTGATCCCAATCATTGATATGATTTTCTAACTTATTTATATGCGGTCGCCGGACAAAAAATATCCGCCGCCTTTTTTGATGAAATGGTTCAAAAAAGGCGGCGATACTTTTCCGAGGGAAAGATGTTATTGCTTTTTTGCACTTCTTTTGAACTTCTAGAAGCCATGTGATAAAGTCTCCTTCAAATCCGCAAAAGGATGGTAAAACGCCTTGATCACTTGCTTCTCTGAGCTTTTGTGTTCACCCTGGCATTCAGACGGGATTTATCACAATGCTTCTAGAGCCGCCGATAATGATCCGGCAGCTCAGATCGAAAAACCACTACAGCATTTTGTCAAAGCGTTAACGGGTTTGGAGTGAAAAGCGCGAACGCCTCACCGCGCTTTTCGCGAACAAAGCCATTTACGCTTTATCAAAATGCTATTATCTATGCCTTGGCGAACAGTGGTTGATTTCCGGCCAAAAACTGGAGCAGGGTGAACGCGAGCACTCATGATAGCTTGGCGGAAGGTAAGACCGCGAAGGTGGCGGCGATTCGTTCTTCTCCGACCTGACCCAATTGGGCAAAGTTACGGAGCACGACTCCGAAAAGCTGGTATTGCAAGACCAGCTTCAAAAAACTAGCCCAATCCGTTTCATCGCGGTAAATCAGACAGTGGGGTTCGCGGCGGCGCTGATAATTCACCCGGGTAAAGCCAACATCGGACCACGATTGACTGGCCCGGTGATTCATCGCCCTGATCATGCGCGCTTCCCGGTAAGCGATCTTCGTCACGGTAGACTGATCCAGATTCCAATCCCAGGCACAAACTTCTCCGAGCCATAGCGACCGTCCCGCCAGGCCCAATTGTAAGAGGCTCTTCATGGCCTTCCGAGTTTGGGCTGCGGTTTCATAAAAAAGCTGTGGCGAGTCCTGATTCAAGACTGGCTCCCAGATGATCCATTTGCTGTTTTTGGCCAGCAGGGGCAGATTCAGCCATAGTAACTGGTCATAAACGGTGCTCCCGCTTGGCATCCTCAGTGGCAAAACTGCCAAATCAATGGGTCTGGCATGGATCCGAAGATACTTTACGAATTCCACCCATTGAAAGATTGCATCCATGGGCGCCGACCGGAGATCGAGACCCCATTTCAGTCCGGCACGTAACTGGAGCGGTGCGCACCAGCGCCGCCATTGTTTGGGCGAAGCCAACAGCAGGCTCCAGCTGTCCGTATCCGCTTCCACCAAGTGATAAAGCTGTGGGTCCCAATTCTCCGGAAACGCTAATTCCAAGTCGGTAGCAAAATGGAGATCGGCCCGGATCATCCCGGTGGCCGCTACGTCCGAAACAGCGTCCCTAGGAACCCCACCCGGTTCCCAGAGGAAAACTGCCTTCTCATTCAGGATTAGCTTCATTCCGGGGTAAATCCGGTGTTCGGGCCTTCCCTGGCCGGCGATGCTCTCCCAAGCGCTGTTGCGCACCCCGAATTTTTGCGAGATGGTACTCAGATTCTCCCCATTTTTCACAGTATAAATGAGGCGGCCGACCCGTTTGGTCGACTCCGTCAGCGCTTTGACGACCTCGCGCCCCACCCGCCCGTCGACCCGCAAATGGAAGGTCTTTTGGAACAACACCACCGCCTCTTCGGTCAGCACGCCGAACACTCCATCGCTGTTTCCAAAGTAAAATCCGGTCTGCTTCAGCATTTCTTGGAGTATCCGGACATCATTCCCCTGGTCGGCTATACGCAAAATTCTTTTTCCCAAGGGGAGTTCCGTCGCCTTCAGCCATTGCCATGCCATCATCCCATACCCCCGATGATTACTGTATGAATCAAACCGGCTTCTGGTGCACACCGCCAAAAACAGCATTGACAACCACCGTTCCACGGATTAAAATTGATTCAATATTATCCAGAAATGTCTTACAATAAACAAGGGGGTTGTCCGATGAGGGTACTCTTTTATGATACCACCCTCCGCGACGGTACGCAGGGTGAAGGCGTTTATTTTTCGGTTCAGGATAAACTGCGAATCGTTCGAAAACTCGACCTCCTGGGGATTGATTATATCGAAGGCGGCTGGCCCGGAGCCAACCCCAAGGATTGGGAGTTCTACCAAGAAGCCGCCAAACTCCGGTTGAACCATGCGAAACTGGCCGCTTTCGGCAGCACTCGCCGGGCCAATCACCGGCCCGAGGACGACAAAACCCTGAATGATCTGCTGGCCACCAAAACTCCGGTGGTAACTATCTTCGGCAAGAGTTGGGACCTCCACGCTCAGGAAGTGCTCCGGGTCAGCCTGGCCGAGAATCTTCAGATTATCGAAGATTCGGTACGGTACCTCCATAGCAACCAGCGGGAAGTCGTTTACGACGCCGAACATTTCTTCGACGGCTATAAGTCCAATCCCGACTATGCCTTGGAGACTTTGCGGGCCGCCATCCGTGGCGGCGCCAGTACCGTCGTGTTATGCGATACCAATGGCGGCACCATGCCGCTGGAGGTGGTCGAGATTCTCAAAACCGTTCAGACGCAGGTCCCAGTGCAACTCGGCGTTCACTTTCACAATGATTCCGGCACCGCAGTGGCCAGCTCGATCATGGCCGTACAAACCGGGGCCGTCCACGTCCAAGGGACGTTCAACGGTTATGGCGAACGTTGCGGCAATGCCAACCTTTCCAGCATCATCCCCACGCTCATCCTGAAACTAGGTTATGATGCCGGGGTCAAAGAAAACCTCACTCAACTCACCGAAGTCTCGCGCTATATCTCAGAACTGGCTAATCTCCATCACGATGAACGTCAGCCATATGTCGGAGGTTCGGCCTTTGCCCATAAAGCCGGCACTCACGTGGACGCTATCCTCAAAAACCCGCTCTCCCTGGAGCATATCCGTTCCGAACAAGTTGGCAATAAACGCCGTTTTCTCTTGTCCGATCAGGCGGGACGGAGTACCATTCTAAGTAAAGTTCGGGAGATCGTTCCGAACACCAAAAAAGATGATCCGCATGTGCTGGCGTTGACCAATCATTTAAAACAATTGGAAAATTCCGGCTATCAATTTGAAGCGGCCGACGCCTCGTTTGATCTATTGATTAAAAAGGCGTTCGGCTTATTTGAAAAGGCTTTTACGCTTGAAGGGTTCCGGCTGATCGTCGAAAAACGCGGCGATCAACCCGTTTTAGCGGAAGCGACCATCAAGGTGGGGGTCGGAGATGAACAAGAGATCACCGCCGCCGAAGGCGACGGCCCGGTCAACGCATTGGACTCGGCCATCCGCAAAGCCTTGCTTCGCTTTTATCCGGAGATCGCCGATGTCGGACTGGTCGACTATAAAGTCCGGGTGTTGGATGAAGACCGGGGAACCGCTTCGAAAGTCCGAGTCCTGATCGAAAGTTCCGACGGGACCAATTCCTGGGGAACCGTCGGCGTTTCCGAGAATATCATCGAAGCCTCTTGGGAAGCTCTGGTGGATAGTATCGAATACGGCATTCTGCTCAAAAAAGCCCAACGTGACAATCATTCCGCCAAGCCCAAGCGGTCTTCCAATGAAAACTGATACCAGAACTCCAGCTTTCGCTAAATAAATCGGACCAAAACCAGTCCGGCCGTTAACCCAACCGCAAAGCCGGTGCCCACCCAAAAGGCTCCGGCTAATTTTTTGGCCATCGGCAATAATTCCTTGCCAACCAGCAGAAACATGGCTCCTCCGGCGAAACTCAAAGCGACCCCCGCCATCAAAGGCGATAGGGTTCCCAAAAAAGCCCCGACCGTGCTGCCAAAGGCCATTGGCAATTCCACCAGGACCAACGCCAAGAAGATTTTTGCCGACGCTACCCGCCCGATCTGAAACGCCGCCGCCATGACCATCCCCTCGGGAATATTATGAATCGCCATCAAAAAAGCCAACCCAAGCCAACCGGAAAGCTCCGGATTGGCGATATAGGTCGTGCCCAGGGCCACCCCTTCCGGAAAATTATGAACTCCGATTCCTACTCCCAGCAGGATGCCGACTTTTGTAAAGCGGGAAAAATGACGCCGTTCGTACCATGGCAGACGGTTTAATATCTTGTCGAAATACTGGACCAGAATCATCCCAATCGCCGTGCCGGTCAGCATCGGAAAGACTCCACCGAAGTGCAAGGCCTCGGGCCAGAGATCAAAAAGAACCACCGCCACCATGATTCCACCTGAAAACCCCAGTAACCAGCTTTGTTTCGCCATACTCGCCTTCGAGCGGAGCATGATATAGACTCCGCCAAGCAGTGTCCCGCTGACCCCGGCGAATAGCCCAAGAACCGTTGCCTTGATTAATTCCATAGTCTCACCCGCTTCAGCCTTTCTACTGCCTCGTCCTAGCGTCTAGTAAATTTAGGTTCCAAACCGCCGAGGCATCTTTGCCATTCATCAGCAGATCTTATGCCGGAATTTAACTCGGATATGATCTTTCTCTGGGTAAAGACTATTTTGCAGGAGGAGAAGTCATGGATTTTAAAGGAAAACTGATCCCGTTATTATTTGCAGCGGCTTCAGGAGCTTTGATGGCGATTCAGGGAACTTTTAACAGCGTCTTGGGTAAGGTGATCGGCCTTCTGGAAGGGACATTCAGTGTACACTTGATCGGAACGATTACCGCCGGGATTCTGTTATTTTTTCTGGGTAACGGCAGTTTCGCCAAAATGGGTTCAGTCCCCTGGTTTGCCTGGTTGGGGGGACCCATCGGCGTGGCAATCATCTTCGGCGTGGCCGTCAGTATCCCCAAGTTGGGCGTGGGGGTAGCCACGACCTCGATTATCGCGGCCCAGTTATTAACGGCATATCTGATTGACCATTTCGGTCTGTTCGGGATGGAGCACATCCCTTTTACCATGTTAAAGTTAGGAGGAATTATTTTAATTGTAGTTGGCTCCAAATTGCTACTGAACTAAGCCGTAGCTTTATCGTTATAGAAATGGTTCAAACCGCGAAAAAAGAACCTACATCGAATAGGTTCTTTTTCAGTATGAAAACTTGGGATAAGCACTTTACTTCATGGGAACTCCATCCATGATTGGATTAGCTCAATTTGCGGAACGCTTCCAGGACGACCTCTTTTTCAAACGGTTTCACTAAAAAATCGACGGCTCCGGCCTGTATCGCTTCCAATATTAAATACTTCTGTCCCATGGCGGTGCACATCACCACTTTAGCCTTGGGATCGATTTTGCGAATCTCTTTCAATGCTTGAATGCCGTTCATATCGGGCATTGTGATGTCCATCGTCACAATATCCGGCAAAAGCTCCGGGTAAATTCGTACCGCTTCTCTTCCATTGGAAGCTTCCCCCACAACTTCATGACCACCTTCCGCGAGGATCCGGCCTAAGAATTTACGGCTGATCAAGGCGTCATCGACCACTAAAACTCGTTTTCCCATCCCATGGCTACCCCTCTCGCTCTATAAGGTCGCGAATATCTTCATCCTACGAATATATATAATATTCCTTAAAAACGCCGCAATTCTACCCTAAAAATCGTGATCTCAAAACCGGCAAGGTCGTGAATCTTATATATTCGTTGTGCAGACCAGCAAGCAGATGGTGAAGACTATTCGGCATGAGCGTCCAGAAGCGTTGTGATAAACCCCGTCCGAAGGTCAGGGTGAACACAAAAGCTCAGAGAAGCAAGTGATTAAGTCGATTTTTAGTCCACTGAAAGGATGACTTTCGAATCAAAGGACTTTATCACACGGCTTCTAGAATAGCTTGTGCTAACGGCGGAAGTCCGGAGAAGGCAGTTTGTGTTGTTGGCTGAATAGTGGAAACCTCAGCATTCGGCGGTGCAGCGGCGACTCCGTTGCCGATCAGATAAAAGACTGGTTAGCATTGGTTTTTAGTTCGATTTTCATCGATTTTTAAACAGTCGCATTCGAGCACAGAAATGTTTTTCCGTATCCAACAGTAGATTAGTTTTTCTAGTAACTTAATCATCTGGCAGATAATGTCGCCGATATCGTTCACTCGGTCAATTGCCGCTTCAATATCATGCTTTTTACTGAGTCCCAAGGACTGCAAGTCGAGCGCGCAAAGGCTTAATTGCCGGCAGCTGCCGCTCAACGAAGCGATCATCCCGGTAACCCAATCGATCGGAAAATGAGTGTTTTCAATTGAAGCCGTTTCTTCTGAAGCCGTTTCTTCTGGAGCCGTTTCTTCCTCCATCGCTTCCACCCCCGAACCATCTTATGCCGCAACCTGCATGAATGGTACTATAGTCCCAGTTTCGATGGGTCTCTTTTTTAAGAGGTGGCCGAGCTTCCCCTTCCGGAATTCACAAGCTAACACCATCGCCCAATGGTCTATTGACCTGGACCGAATCACCCCTGCATCGGTTATTCCGCATGCTGGACGATTTTTTATAAAACAGTTTCTGACAAATAAAAAAAGCGGCTTAATCCGCTTGACTAACTTGGATATAATCCGCCATCCCTGGCGGTCAAACAGCATCCTTGCTTTTGATATTATCATCGAACGGTCTTTCGGAAAACTTAATAAGACTAAGGACCTATTTTCATTCGGGATTTGCGAAGTTTTATGGGACTATAGTCCTATTTCGCTCCGATTGAGTCTCATATCAAACGGGCGAGGCTTCGGTGAGCACCTTTTGATAGAGTTCTACGGTACGCCGGGCAATCACATCCCACCCAAAGAATTGCTCGACCCGCTTCCGGCCCGCAGTCCGGAACCGTTCCCGCAACCCCGGGTCAGCCATCAGCTTTCGAATCGCCGCGGCCAATTCCGCCGGATCATCCGGCGGCACCAGCAGTCCGGTTTCGCCATGAACCACCACTTCTTTAATTCCTCCGACCCGCGACGCCACCACCGGCGTCCGGCAGGCCATCGCTTCCAAGTTAATGATGCCGAAAGGCTCGTAAACCGACGGACAGACAAAAGCGGCCGCATGCGAATAGAGCTGGATGACTTGCGGCTTGGGAACCATCTCATTAAGCCACAAAATCCGGGGATTGCCGGCAATTTTCTCGCGCAATTCCGCTTCGAGTCCCGGCGTGTCGGGTGCGCTGGCGCATAAAACGAGTTGGAGATCGAGGTCATTCAGGCTGTCCATTGCCGCGACCAGTTGCAGGATTCCTTTCTGGCGGCTGATCCTGCCGACAAACAACAGATACGGCGGGCGGACCCCCCGTTCGAGCAGGAAATCCCGCTCCAGTGTGGGCTGGTATTGCCGGAGATCGACTCCATTATGAATCACGACCACTTTCTCGGGGGAAACCTCGTAAAAGCGCAGAATATCCTCTTTCATCTCCGCCGAGACCGCAATCACCCGGTCGGCCGCCCCTACTCCGTTCCGTTCAATCCAGGAACTCAAGGCGTAACCGCTGCCGAGTTGCTCCTCCTTCCACGGGCGAAGAGGTTCCAGGCTATGCATGGTGACAATCAGGGGAATACCATAGAGCAGTTTGGCCAGAAAGCCCGCGAAAAACGTATACCAGGTATGGCAGTGGACCAGGTCGGCCCCGAGTGGCTGACCGTTAAAAGCGAGATTGACCGCCAACGCCTGGAGGGTCTTGGCAAAGGGTTGATCCGAATGCGCCAGCCGGTCCCAGCCGGGAAAGCCTACGATTCTCAAGTTGGGATCGGAAGCATCTTGATCGCCGAAGGCCCGGACCTCTACCTCAATCAGTTCGGCTAAGGCCCGGGACAGATAATCGACATGCACTCCGGCCCCGCCGTAAATATAAGGTGGATACTCATTGGTGAAAAGCGCCGCTCTCATTTCGGAAGACCCTTCTTTCTCCATCCGGCACAGCCGGTAAAGAATGAAATTACCTTAGAATCATTAATTCAGACAGCTACTGGGACTGGTGATAGTTTCGACCAGTTTCAGCAAGCCGTGGAGGGGTATCGGTAGCCACTCGGGACGGTAACGTTGTTCGTACTCGCACTCGTAAAGGGCGCGCTCCAACTGAAAGAGCAGGAGCAGCTTGTCAAAAGGGGCTCCGTCGGGCAGAAAATCCAGCGCCAGTTCCCGCCCGGCCTCACGGTAGCCGTTGATGAGTCCGCTGACCAGTAATTGCTCCCGGGTCGCCAGCCAGTCGGCGCCCCCTCCGGCCGTATGGACGCGGTAGCTGATGGAACGGAGCATCGAGGCCAGATCCTTTAAGGGTGAATCGTAGTTTTCCCGTTCCGCGATGCTTTTAAGCGGCTCTCCCTCAAAGTCGATCACCTTCCAGCCCGGTTCGGTCTTGAGCACTTGTTCCAGGTGCAGATCGCCATGAATCCGATATTGAAAGCCCAAAGCATCCTGGCGCAAATCCTTTTCCAGCTGGTTCAAGGCGACGCTTACCGCGGCATTCCCCTCCCCCAGCCAGCCGGAGCCGGAATGTTCCAATAAAGCCGTCAGCTTCGCGATACGGGAGCGGAGGTCGGCGGCGGTAAACGGCTGAAAACGGTTCTCACTCCGGGCGATGAGCGCCATTTTCTGGTGCATTCCGGCCAGGGTCGCTCCCAGACTGTAACTCTCCCGTACCAGTTCTTCTTCGGTTTCCGGCCCTTCGGCGCCGAGCAATTCGCCCCAAACCTCCCAGCCGCTGCCCCGGTTGGGGATGAATTGCTGAATAATTCCCAAGGTATACTCAGCCGTCGCCCGGTAACTGACGGCTCCCAAAACGGCCGGGACCTCCTCCGCGTGCAGCCGGGTCAGGGCGGTATTGATGGCCAGCTCCGGGTTGACTCCCGGGTAAATCCGCCGGTAATTCTTGATCAGGTAGCGGTGCGTGACAAAGAGCAGCGAATTGCTGGAGTGGCCTTGGACAGAGAAGCCGGGCTCCCGGAACTCGCTGAACGCCTCGAAACGGAATTGGCCCCGGCCGGTCTCAAAGACTCCTCCGCGCTCCAATAATTGCTCGATCAGCTCAATATACTGCGGAGTGGCCACTCCATCGTAAAAGAAGAACCCTTCCGCCTCAAAGAGATGCTCCCGGTCGAAAGCAGGCGTCTTTTCCAGCGCCAGCAAGGGGATGAAATAAAAATAACCCGGCGCGGCGGCGGGTCGGAAGAGGTTGAACGATAAAAAAGACTGGCTGGCCGCTTGGCCGAATTGAATGCTGTCCTCCAATAGGAGCTGTTGCTGGATGCCCCGGTCCGCGAACCAACGTTCCTCACGGAAGTATGCTCCCGAAACCGCGGCGCAGGCCCGCTGCAGCCGGGAGTTGTAAAGCTGTTGCCAGGTCGGCATCGCGCCACCTCGAATCCTTCGTCAAATTGCCTCGTCAAGCTTTTACGAAAGCAGGATGAAGAAAGGTCCGCGCTCCTCTCCCTGTCCTATTCCGGGTTTTGAAAGGAGGAGTGATCACGCAAATAACTTTCTTCAACTCGCTATTAGATTTTCTTGCCGAGGAAGATTTGATTCATCGATTCGGTGTAAGCGCCCGTCTGATCGTAGATAACGATCGGCGGCAGAACGGCCAAACCGGTCTTGGCGCCCGGCCGGGCCTCGATCAGCGCCAGGTTGCTCGGCGCCTCGGCCCGGCTGTGAATCAGGCAGAGCCTTTTGGGAGTCAGATGGACGCGCTCAAGGCCAACCAACAGTTCGGCCAGGCGCTCACTGGGGTAAATCAAGGCCAGGCGCCCATTGCCCTTGATCAGCCGGACGGCGGCTTGCAGGAGATCCTCCAACGTGCAAGTCAGCTCAAATTTCGCTTGGGCCAGCGCCCGGTTCTCCGAAAGAACGCCGCGTTGCACCGGGAAATAGGGCGGATTGGCGATCAGGTAATCAAAGGAGTTCGGCGCCAGCAGCGCCGGAGGCTGGCGCAAGTCGCCCGGGACGATGGTGATCCGGGCCTCCAGCCCGTTCAAGGCCACGCTCCGGCGGGCCATGTCCGCCAGTTCTTCCTGGATCTCCAGACCGACGATGCTGGCGGGGCCCGCTTCTTCCGCCAGCAAAAGGGGCAATACTCCGCCGCCGGTGCCCAGATCGAGCAGCCGGTCGCCGGGCCGGGGGCGGACGAAAGCCGTCAGCAGAAAGGCGTCCATCGTAAACTTGAATTTCACCGGGTTTTGAATGATCGAAAGTCCCCGGTGCCCCAGGCGGTCGATGCGCTCGCCCGGTAACAAAGGGGGTTCGGAGTTAGGCATACGAATGCTCCTTCAAACATCGATAGTTGATGGGACCCGGAAACCCGTCGCAAGGGACCCCGCCCCGCTTCGATCCGGTCTTTCAAATATACTAAAGTATAACGCCGCCGGTCAATTATCCTCGCGGTTCCTCTGAATCCCTGTTTTAGCCGAGTTCTCCGCCAAGTGGTCCTTACCTCAAACGATGGAGGATCTCCGCGGCTGACAAGACCATGGCGAAACCTTTCCGCAGCACCTTCAGCTCAGCCTCCTGCAGTTCCGGATCGTCAGTAGCGGTGATGTCGCTGCCGAAGATCACCCGGTAACTCCGTTCATAAGCCTGCCGGGCCGTGGTTCCGCAGCAGTAATTGGTGAGGGTGCCGCAGATTACCACCGTCGTCACACCGAGATTTTTTAGGATGGTCTCCAGCGGCGTATCAAAAAATGCGCCGTAGGAGGGCTTATGAATCACGATCTCTTCGGGCAACGGCCGCAGTTCTTCATAAACCTCCCCTTTGACAAAGTAATCCGATTGATCGACCGTTAAATGCGGGTAGCGGTTGGACATGAATGGGCCGGTCTTCGGGCGGTCCAGGTATTGATGAGTCTTGGAGAAGACCGTATAAATAACGGGCAACTTGTTGGCGCGAAAATGCTCGATCACGCTCTTGATCCGGGCCACCTGCCGGGTCGCCTCGGGAACCCAGTAAGGCGTCCAATGGGGTTTGACGAACTCGTCCTGCATGTCGATGACCAGCAGGGCGCAATCCTCTTTGGAAACATCCCATAAAGGATTGCTCTCGTAAGCCCTGCGGGCCATCGCTAATAATTCCGGTTCTTGAAATTGCTGGTTCTGGTTCATGGAATCCTCCGAAATGAAATTCTCCGAACGTTTGTTCTGGATCAAGAATAACATATGTTCTCCTGCTTGAGAAGATCGAATTTCAAACCCGCGGATTCAAAACAATCGTTTGGCAGGACTCCATCCATAAAAGGCACATCCTCAATTAATAACCGGGTTTCCCCACCCGCCAGTGAATCATGCCGTCCTCCCGGCCCAACTGGCTCATCCCCAGTTTCTCCAGGATCCGCGCTGAGCCCCGGTTATCGGTCAGACACTCGGCGGTCACCGCCCGGACGCCCGGCTGAGTGAAAGCCCAGTCCAGCAAGGCCCGAGCGGCCTCATACCCGTAGCCTTTCCGCCATTCCGGCGCAATAATCGAATAACCGATATCCACTTCCCCGGCGGCATTCGGCAAGCCCTTGAATCCGGCGTCACCGATCCCGATCATGCCTTCCCGTTTGACAATGATCCAAGATTCGAACCCGGTCGGCTCCGGGACGGCTTCTAAATTCTTGATAATCTTCGGCAAAGTTTCCAGGGTTTCGGTATCCGGCCAAGCGTCATGGACATTCAGAGCGAGCTTGAGCAATTCTTCGGAATTCCCGTCCAACAAGGAACTGGCGAGCCGGCGGGTGAATGGGATGAGTATCAGGCGTCCGGTCGCGATTCGAGTAACCATCATCGATTTAAGCACCTTTCCCTTACGATTCAGATAATGACATATTCGCCCATCCTGCTAATTTTCCTACAATGGACCGTTAAGAAAATCAGGCCATGGAACTGTCGCTCCATGGCCTCGGTTATCCCATACTCCTCGTTCTCCCGCCACTCGGGAAGCTTTCATCCTCCGTCGGCGTCGCAGCCCGGGCAACCCCCGGCGTAGAGTTCCGGCGCCGGCGGCAGGCTGGTCACGGCAAAAGAATGCCGCGCCAGGTCGTACTCCGCGGCGGGAGCCTCGCCGAAACGGACTTTGCCCTCCGTGAACCGGACCGCTAAGGGCACGATCTCCTGCGCCCCTTCATGGAGCAGGCTCGACCGGCGGCCCGGTTGATGGACCGCTTGCCGCCCGTCCGGCGCAGTGACCGTGATCCGGTCGGCGGCGGTGATCAGTGATTGCACCTTGCCCGCAGGGTCCAGCGTCAAGGAGGGGGCGTCGGCGTGAACTCCGATGGCATGCGGATGGTAGGCCATGAGCCAGCCGATGGCCGTCGGCACCCGCCACGGCAGGAATGGCTCCAAGCCGCGCAGCCGCCCGTTCTCATAAAAGGAAAAGCCCAGCCGCACCGCGGCGGGACCCAGCGGCGTCTCCAGTGTCACCTGATCCCGGGGCCAGAGCGTAACGCTATGGACCGCCCCGGATTCGTAAAAATGAAGCCCGATAATCTTCCGGCGCAACCGGCCGCTGGGCAACGCCAGCTCCAGCTCCTCCGCCAGGCCGTACTCATTGGCCTCGGTCCAATATCCCGATAATTTGCCGTTCAGCGGGAAGAGCCGTTTCAAGGCTCCGCTCTCATAAAAGGTCACCAGTTCGGCGGGGAGGACGCCGAGCGGGGTGACGATGGGGGTCTGTTCCTGCAGGGAGATGCTGCGGAGATTGCCATTGGGCCAAAACGAGAGCGATTTAGCGTATTTGCGCCGGACACCGTCATCCTCATACTGCGGCGTCAGGATGCCATATGGAGTTTCCAATGGATTGGCCCGGTTCAGCAGACACTCCCGGATGGCGCCGCCCTCCGGATAAAGCGCGGCGTTGACAATCCCTTCCATCCAGCCATAACGGCTTTGAATCCGTTCCATGTCATTCCTCCTTCATGCGCGGTAAAGAACCGGCAGTTGCAGCCATCATGCACGCACTGTTGTGGTAATTATATGTTATCTATCGGTGAAAATCAATGACAATCCGGCAACAAAATGACAAATACATAACACAAAATGATAGATCCCGGTTGGACCGGAGTCCGGGCGGGCCTTCCCAAGGCCGTGGCAAACCTTCCGGAAGCCGCGGCGGAACCGCGGGAGTCCCGGGCAGGCGTTCCGGACAGCCCGGCGGAGCTGCCGGAGCCCAAAGCTGACATGCCGAAGGCTCCGGCAATCTTTCCGAAGCGTTCGGCGTCCTTCCGAAGCCTTGGGCAGGATTTCCAAAAGCAATCGCTGACATTCCGGAGCCGATCGCTGACACGCCGGAGCCTCCGGAGGGCGTCCCGTCGCCGGAGTAACAACCGGAGATTCGGCACATGAACCGTCTCGAAACAATAGAACGAGATAACCCAAATTCCCTCCATTGGGTTACCTCGTCATCTGTCCTTCAGTATGTCTGAACCGTCCCAAACCGGCCGTTACAGCGCGATCTCTCCCGTTTCTCCGGTTCGGATCCTGACGACTTCATCTATATGAGAGATGAAGATTTTGCCGTCGCCAATCTCGCCGGTGCGAGCGTTTTCAATAATCGTCTTTTTGATGGTCTCGGCTTCCTCGTCCTTGACCACCACTTCCAACTTAATTTTGGAGATGAGATCGACTTTATAGCGTTCACCGCGCCATTGCTGGACGATCCCTTTTTGCTTGCCGTGCCCTTCGATTTCGGAGATCATCAGGCCGGAATAACCCACCTTTTCCAAAGCGTGCCGAACCTCATCCAATTTTTCGGGCCGAATGATTGCAACAATATGTTTCATAATCTATCTCGCCTCCTGAGTCAATGATTGTTGGACCTTCACCGGTGTCGCGGCTTCCGCAACAACGCCCAACGAATAGATGGGCTTGCGAGTCAGGAATTCCGGATACGCCGAATTGCCATGCTCGCCAATGTCCAGTCCTTCGATCTCTTCCTGGAGCGAAACCCGAATTCCGACAGTTGCCTTAATCAATGACCAGACCAGGAAAGAAAGCCCAAACACGAACACCCCCGGCACCAATATCCCGATGACTTGAGCGCTCAACAGCTTCACCCCGCCGCCAAAAAAGAGCCCGTTGCCGGTGGCTACACCGGTAATTTTATCCTGGGCGAAGAGTCCAACCGCCAACGTACCGAAAACTCCATTGACCAAATGGACCGAAAGCGCCCCCACCGGGTCATCAATTTTAATGCGGTCAAAGCCTATCACGGCCAACACCACCAAGATTCCGCCAATTGCCCCAATTATCAATGAACTGCCTACGCTGACAAAGGCGCACGGCGCGGTAACCGCAACCAAACCGGCCAAACAACCATTCAAAGTCATCCCCAGGTCCGGTTTACCCAAGATGATCCAGGAAATAATCGTTGAGCTCAACGTGGCTGCAATTGCCGCCGTATTGGTCGTCATCAATACGTGGGAGATTGCCATCGGGTCGGCGGCCATGGTCGAGCCGGGATTAAACCCGAACCAGCCGAGCCATAGGACGAAGACGCCGATAGTGGCAATACTCATATTGTGACCGACGATTGGATTGATCTTGCCGTCTTTCGTGTACTTGCCAAAACGGGGACCCAGCACTATGATGCCAGCCAAAGCCGCCCAGCCGCCCACCGAATGCACTACGGTGGAACCGGCGAAGTCGAACATGCCCAATTGTGACAACCAGCCGCCGCCCCAGATCCAGTGTCCCACGATCGGGTAGATAAACACCGCTAAGATAAATGAGAAGAAGATAAAAGACTTATATTTGATCCGCTCGGCAACCGCTCCGGAAACAATCGTGGCGGCAGTGCCGCAAAAAACTAGCTGAAAGAAGAATTTGGCCAACAACGGCACTCCGGTCCAGGAGATGGCCGAGTAAACCCCTTTATAGGCATCGCCGACCGCAGGAGAGTTGTCGGCCCCGTTCAGGAAGAAGAGGCCCTTGAGGCCGATGAACGGACTGCCATCGCCGAACATCAGTCCCCACCCCAGAACTAAAAAGCCCAATGAGGATACGGCAAAAACAATAAAGTTTTTCGAAAGGATGTTCACGCAGTTCTTCGCGCGGTTAAACCCCGATTCGACCATCGCAAAGCCCAGATTCATGAAGAACACCAGCATTGCGGTTATTAAAACCCAAAGAGTATCCAGAATCACTTTCGTTTCCATATTCACCCTCCATATTTGTCAGATTATTTCAGGCCAATCATCTTAACGCGACCCGTCATCCCCCTTCTCAACAAGAATGAAACGTCATGTCATGTTATCTAGTATAATTGCTAATATTCTAACATGAACATTACTAAATGATCAATATAATAACGATTGTATATTGAATACAAGCAAATTTATTACACAAAAATGACAAAAAGTCTGACGGAATCACCGCTCATTCGTAACGCGGACTCCATTTGGGGTTTTGGCAATCGCTAGTTTTGGGTATCCCCAAATTCTCGTAGCTTGAAATACGCTTGAAAGGCGGAGGAGTAGGCTGAAGGTGATTGAATGCTCTAGCGGAGAAATCATAACATAAAGAAAGTTTCGGAGATCAAGGGGGCTACCGCTTCCGGAGCGACCATCCGGCCCCATAAGCACTCGACCAAGTATAGAGAAAGCCGGTCCATGGATCTGGCCCGGCTTTCCTTCTTACGATCTCAATCTTTACACTACGTTATTGGTCCTGGAATTGGAGGCCCTGTTCCCGGGTGGGCGGCGCCTCTCCGACCAGGATGTCCACCCGGCGGTTGAGCGCCCAGGCTTCCTCGTCGTGTCCCGGTTTGAGCGGATGCTCCTTACCGTAAGCGTAGATGGTGATCCGTTTGGGGTCGATCCCCTGACGGACCAGGTACTCCTGCACCGCCTCGCTGCGCCGTCTGGAAAGATTCAGGTTATATTCCTGGCTGCCCCGCTCGTCGGTATGCCCGCCCAACAAAATGTAAAGCTGCGGGTTGGCCTGGAGAATGGCCAGGTTCTGTTCGGCGCTGGCCAGCTGGTCAGCGCGGAGATTCGCCTTATCGAAATCAAAGTAAATCGCTTTGAGGCGTTCATTCAGCTCCAAGGCGGACGGAACGAAGACCTCCACCGTAAAGCCGTCCTTCAGGACTCCGCTGCGGCCCCGGGAATCGGTCACCACCACATCATACTGGCCTGGCGGCTGGTCCTTGATATCAAAATAACCGCTCAGCTTGGAGGCGCCCTCCAGCTTGAGGTTGAGTCCGGGCAGGCTGATGCCGCCGTTATTTCCCACCAGTTTGGCGGTGGAGCCACTGTCAAAGTTGGCCCCGGAGATGGTCAGCAAAACCTTGCCATTGTTAAAGCCCCGGTCCGGCGTGACTCCTTTGACCGACGGTTCCAGCGACTTGACGGTGAAGCCGTTCTTTAAGACGCCGGACTTCCCGTCAGTATTGGTCACCTTGACATCATACGTTCCGGCGGAAGCGTCTTTGAGATCGACGATGCCGGTGATGCGGGTCGGGGATACCACTTGCGGCCGGAGCACCGACAGCGTCGTCCGGTCATTGCTGAAAACCACCGTAGCTCCGGGCCGGAATCCGGTCCCGGCCAGATCGACGCTGACCACGATGGTATCGGCCACGCCGTTTGCCGGCTGCACCAACGTCACCGTCGGCGCCGGATATTCCGCGACGAAGGCTCCGCGCAATTCAGCGGCTTTGCCGTCATCGTTGGCGACTCGCACATCATACCCGCCGGCCGCGGCGCCCTCCAGGTTCAAGCGGCACACGATCAGATTGTCGTTGATCACTTTGACGTCATTCGCGGCGATCTTCCGGTCCTTGCCGACGAAAGTGACGGAGGCGCCCGGACGGAATCCGGCGCCGTCCAAGGTGACTTTATCAACGGTGGTACCGATCTGGCCGTTCTGCGGCCGGACCGCTTGGAGCGCCGGCCCGGGATACTCCACTGCGAAGCCCCCGTCCACCGTGGCGGATTTGCCGTCATCATTGCGGACCACCAGATCATAGTTGCCGACCGGCGCGTCGGCCAGATCCAGCCGGCAGCGGATCTGCTCATCGCCGGAGACCTTGACCTCCGTGGCCTGGATCGTACCATCTTTGCCGGTCAAGCTGACCGTGGCTCCCGGTCGGAAACCCTTTCCGACCAGGGTAAGCTGTTCGATGGTTGTCCCCCGGGAACCGCCGCGCGGTTGAACGGAATCGACCCTCGGGCCGGGGTATTCCAGCGTGAAGCCCTCGGTTAACGTTCCCGATTTTCCATCGTCATTGGTAACTTTCACATCATAGATCCCGGTGGCCTTGCCCGCCAGGTCCAATTCGCCAACCATTCGGCTATCGGAAACCACGTTCACCTGGGTGGCGCGGATCTCCGCCCCGGACTTGAGCAGGCTCACCGTCGCCCCCGGACGGAAGCCTTTTCCCGTCAGCTCAAAGGCGGTGGCGGTGCCGGCGGTCCCGCGCGCAGGCGCGATGGCCAATACCGTCGGTCCCAGGTTCTCTACTAAAAAGGCATCGGCCAGGCTCCCGGATTTACCGTCCTCATTCACAACCTTGACGGAGTACATTCCCGGGGCGGCGTTTTTGAGATCAAATTCGCAACTGATTTGGGAGTTGGATAAGACTTTGACATTGGTCGCGCCAATATCCATCCGCTGGCCGCTCAATAACACTCTGGCCCCGGGCCGGAAATTCTTCCCCTCAAGGTCAGTGATGACAGCCACCGAATTCAGTACCGCTTGACCAGGGGTGATCGCCGCTACCTGCGGCACCGGATCCTCAATCGTGAAACCACTGCGCAATGTCGCGGATTTCTTCTTTCTCACCACGACGACGTCCCAGGCGCCGGCTTTCCGCCCTTTCAAGTCGAACTGACAGCGCAGCTGTTTTTTGGAGATCAGCTGAATCGCGGTGCCGTCAATATCGGCCTCTCCAGCCCGGGCTAACTTTACGGTCGTGTCCTTGGAGAAGTTTTTCCCTTCCACTGTCACGGTTACGGTCGTATTGCTCAATCCCCCATTCGGGGCAACCGTGGTGATGCCAGGTGCCGGGCTGAATAGCAGCAAAAACAGAACCAAAAGCCCGGCGATGACCTTCCCGTCCATCGTTCTCCCTCCTTAAACCTTTAT
Organism: Hydrogenispora ethanolica; assembly: GCF_004340685.1. Classification (NCBI taxonomy): domain Bacteria; kingdom Bacillati; phylum Bacillota; genus Hydrogenispora; species Hydrogenispora ethanolica. The sequence continues at coordinate 71,601 of NZ_SLUN01000020.1, forward strand.
TTTGCATGGCAGAGCATTGCATAATCTTGAACCTCATTCTGGTCCGGAAATGGATAACGATAGCCGGTTTGTCTATTTATTATTGCGGCCGCAGGATGATTTGTTCAGAATTATGCGATTCTCTATTGTAAAAACTTTCGTAAAAACCCTCCGATTTCCTATCCATTTTACAATTTTGTAACATTAAATTTTGCCAATTCCGACTTCGTACCAGAATCAGTAAATTATTGTCGGTCTTCCTTTACGATTCGGCCATTTCCGCTTCTTATAGAATACTTGGAACAAATTTCATACGAGATCGTTTATTCGTGTTGGAGTTGAAAAAATATCCCCAATTTTGAGTCAAGCTCAGGAGCCGGAGGTTGGAAGATGTTCGAAGGACTGACTGTCGTCACCGAAGCCGTCAAATCGCAGAGCGAATTCGTCCCAAAGCTGAAAGAGCAAATCCGCAAGGTCCTCGTCGGCCAGGAAAAACTGATCGACGGCCTCCTGATCGGGTTGCTGGCCAACGGCCACGTGCTGCTGGAAGGCGTTCCCGGACTGGCCAAAACCTTATCCGTCAAGGCACTGGCCGCGGCCATTCAAGCCGATTTTCAAAGGATTCAGTTCACCCCGGACCTGTTGCCCGCAGACCTGGTGGGAACCTTGATTTACAACCCTCAATCCGGGCAGTTCTCCACCAAGCGGGGACCGGTCTTTGCCAACATCATCCTGGCCGACGAGATTAACCGGGCTCCGGCCAAGGTCCAAAGCGCCCTCCTTGAGGCCATGGAAGAAAAACAAGTTACGATCGGGGAGCATACCTATGCGCTGCCCGAACCCTTCACGGTGCTGGCAACGCAAAACCCCATTGAGCAGCAGGGCACGTATCCCTTGCCCGAAGCGCAATTGGACCGGTTCATGTTAAAATTGAAGATCGGTTATCCTACCAAGGAGGAAGAACTCCAGATCATGGAACGGATGGCTCAAACCAGCCGCATGATGACGATCCAACCGGTGATCACCCCCCCGGAGATCCTGGCGGTTCGCAAAGTCATCGATCAGATTTATCTGGACGCCAAGATCAGGGACTACATCGTCAATCTGGTGATGGCCACGCGAAACCCGCAAGGATTCCAGCTGGACCTGGCCGATTACATCGAATATGGCGCCTCGCCCCGGGCCACCATCAGCCTGGCGATCGCCGCCAAGGCCTACGCCTTCATGCAGGGACGGGCTTACGTGATTCCCAATGATATCAAAACCATCGGGCCCGATGTATTCCGGCACCGCATCATGATTACCTATGAGGCCGAAGCCAATGAAATATCCGCGGAGCACATCATCCAGACCATCTTCGCCGGAGTGCCCGTTCCCTAAGCATAAACCATTGGTAGCGCCAGCGATTCTTTCCGGAGGCCTGTGATGATCGCCAAGGAAATTCTGAAAAAAATAAAGCAGATCCAGTTTAAGATCAACCGGCTGAGCGATGAAGCCACTTCCGGCCATTATGCCAGCGCCTTTAAGGGGTCGGGTATCGAATTCGCCGAGGTGCGCGAGTATTATCCCGGTGACGATGTCCGTTCCATCGATTGGAATGTCACGGCCCGGAACGGCCGGCCCTTCATCAAGCGCTATGTGGAAGAACGGGAACTCACCGTGATGCTGGCGGTCGATCTCAGCGCCTCCCAATATTTCGGAAGCGCCGGCTCGCTCAAGAGCGAACTGGCGGCGGAGATCTCCGCTTTGCTCGCTTTTCTGGCCATCAAAAACAATGACCGGGTGGGGCTGCTGATCTTCACCGACCGGGTGGAAAAGTATATCCCGCCCCAAAAAGGCCGCCGCCACGTCCTGCGCGTGATCCGGGAGATCCTCGCCTACCGGCCGGACAGCACCGGCACCGATATTCGACAGGCGTTGGACTTCATCAATAAAGTCACCAAGCACCGGAGCATCGTCTTTCTCCTCTCTGATTTCTGGGATACCCAATGCGAACGTTCGCTCCGCCAGACCGCCCGGCGGCACGATCTGGTCGCCGTCCGAATCAGCGATCCCCGGGAAGGGCAATTACCAGCGGTGGGACTCGTGGAATTTACCGACCGGGAATCCGGGCGGAAGGTCCTATTCGATACGTCCGATCCGCGCCTGCGCCAGATCTTTCAGGAAAATGCCCAAATGCAATATCAGACCATGAGCCGGATCTTACGCAGCAGCAAAGTGGATTCGATTGAAGTGAGTACCGCGGTTCCGTATCTGGAACCGTTACAGCGTTTCTTCCTGAAACGCGAACGGCAAGTCCGCTGAACAAACGGGAAGATCGATGGGTTGCAATAGGTTTTTTGAACGTCCAAGGGAGTGCAACATATTTCCTTGCTTTCGTGGAGGCTATGATGAAGATCCCTTTCCTGCCAAAATCGCTCCTTGCCAAACGCATCCTTTGGTGCTGCGCCGGTGCGGCCTTATTATTCCTCATCTATGGAGTGGCGCGAATTCTCTTGATCAAACCGCTGACTCTCAAACCCGGTGAGCCATTGCGCGGCCGCCTCCGGACCGAATCGAAAATCCATCATATCGGCGACCCCGTGTTGCTGACGCTGGAAATCGAATCCGCTCCCAAGGTCCGCTACAGCATGCCCAATCTGAACGATCTCCGGTTAGCTCCCCTCGAAGTCCAAGCCCATCCTGAACTCCGCCGGGAATGGCTGCCCCATGGCGAACGGCGCCTGCTCCGGCTTCAAGTGATCGCCTGGGAGAGCGGGCGTTTTACCCTGCCCGGTCCCGAGCTTTCCTATGTCGATGCCCATGGGCGACGGCGCAGCTATCGGGTTCCTTCGCTGAACGTCGCCATCACCTCGGTCCTGCCCGTGAAGCGTTCGAAGGCCGACCTGTTAAAGCTGCCTTTGAAGCCCATGAAGGGTCCGGTCGGCCTGCCGCCCCGGTATGCGCTCCTCGGTTGGGCAGCCGTCCTGGTCGCCTTGGCGGCTTTGATCTATGGCGTGATTCGCCTGGTTAAAAAGCGTACAGCCGCGCCCGGGCTAGAGACTCCTCAACCGGAGCCCCGCCGGGAAGCGGCCCATCAGATCGCTTTACGGCGTTTGGCTGCGCTGGAAGCGGCCCAATGTCTCAACGCCGAGGAATTCCGCAGCTTTTACGGCGAATTGAGTGAAATCGCCCGGCAGTATATTGAAGAGCGTTTTGAAATCAAAGCAATGGAAATGACCAGCGAGGAGTTTCTGATGTTCATTGCGGCCACGGACAGTCTAAAAATCCAACACCAGTTCTTGCTCCGGGAGTTTCTCCGCTCCTCGGATCTGGTCAAATTCGCCCAATCCGTTCCTTTGCCCGACGAGGCCCGCCTGGACTTGGAGCGTATCCGGCAACTGGTGCGCGAGACCGTGCCGGAACCGACGGCGGAGGCCGCCAGTGACCCGGTCCCCGGCGTCGCCTAGAAGAAGATTTGGCGTGATTGGCGTGAAATGAAGCGTGGCAGCTTTCCAACCTAGATTTGGTAGTTGACGCGGAACAAGATTCGGGAGAATGCTCATGGTTTTTCATGATCCGCTTTTTTTGCTTCTTTTATTGTTCTTACCCCCGCTGGCCTGGACCATCATTCGGCGCCGGTCCAAAGGGACGGTTTATTTCCCGACCGCCGCGCTCTTCCGGGGCGCGACGTCCAATTGGCGGGTATGGTGGTCCAGACAATTGCCCTGGCTGACTTGGGGGGCATTGCTGCTTGGCATCGTGGCGCTGGCCCGGCCGCAGATCGGCTTGAAGGATTCCTTGGTCCGCAAGGAGGGGGTCGATATCATCCTGGCTTTGGATGTCTCCACCAGCATGCTGGCGGAGGATTTTCAGAATGCCGCCGGCCGGGTCAACCGGCTGGCCATCGTCAAAGAAGTCACCCGGGATTTTATCAGACGGCGGCCCAATGACCGGATCGGGATCGTCATTTTTTCCGGCCGTCCCTATATTCTTTCCCCGCTGACCTGGGATCACGACTGGAGTGAAACGCGTCTCTCGGAGATTAAAGCGGGAATGATCGAGGACGGCACCGCGATCGGCGCGGCATTAACCGCCGCGGTCAGCCGGCTGCAGGAGTCCAAGGCCCGGAGCAAAGTGGTGATTCTGCTGACGGACGGCAATAACAACGCCGGCGCAGTCGCCCCGGAAACCGCTGCGGCCGCCGCCAAGGCGCTCGGCGTGACCGTTTATCCCATCGGGGCCGGCTCCAAAGGATTGGTCCCCTACCCGGTGCGGGATCAGTGGGGCCGAAAACACTACCAGAATCTCCAAGTGGACTTGGATGATGCGTTATTGCGGCGGATCGCCACCACCACCGGCGGACGGTATTTTCGAGCGACCGATACCGCCTCGCTGCGCCAGATCTTCCGCCGTATCGACCGGATGGCCAAAACTGCCATCGAAATGCCAAAATTCCAGGACTATCTGGAGCTTTACCCATACCTCGCCGGCCTGGCATTGGTGTTGTTGCTGGCGGAGACCGTTCTCGCCAATACCTTATTCAGGAGATTGCCATGAATTTCGCTCGCCCGCTGATGCTGTTGTTGCTCATCATTCCCGTCCTGGCCGGCGTTTTTTTCCATTGGACCCGGCGGCGTAGCGATCGCGCCTTGAAGAGTCTGGCCGAACCTCAACTCTGGTCACGGATCAGCGACGAGTCGGGACGCTCGTTCCGCCGCACCCAATGGCTGCTGCGGATCCTGACCCTGTTATGCTTGATCACGGCGTTGGTTGGACCGGAATGGGGCTATCAATGGCAAGAAGTGACCAACCGCGGGCTGGAGATCATCGTCGCCCTGGATACTTCCAAAAGCATGCTGGCGACGGATATTAAGCCCAACCGGTTGGAACGCGCTAAACTGGCGATCAAGGATCTGCTGTCCAAATTGAAATCGGATAAGATCGGCCTGGTCGCTTTCTCCGGTTCCAGTTTTCTGCAATGCCCGTTGACCATGGATTATAACGCCTTCGCCATTGCCTTGGACGCATTGAATGTTCAGAGCATCCCCCGGGGCGGCACCGCCATCGGCGCCGCCATTCAAACGGCGCTGGCGGCCTTTCAGTCCGGTTCCGGCGGAAGTAAAAGCTTGATTATCATCTCGGACGGCGAGAATCACGAGGGGGATCCGGTCGGCTTCGCCAAAGCGGCGGCCCGCCGAGGAATCACCATCGAGACCGTGGGCATCGGCAGCCCATCCGGCGAGCTGATCCTGATCCGCGACGCCAACGGCAATCCCTCCTACTTAAAAGACGGAGCCGGAAATGTCGTGAAGACGACTTTAAATGAAACGATGCTTCGGGAGATCGCCCGCGCCGGCAATGGCGACTACATCCGCGGCGACGGATTGATGTTGGGTTTGGAAGAGTTGTATGCGCGGAAATTAGCCCGTTTGGATCGCAGCGAGGTCAGTGCCAAATGGCAAAAGCGTTATGTGGACCGCTACCAGTTGCCGCTGTTGCTGGCCCTCCTTTTGCTGGGGCTTGAATTGGTATTCTCCGGGAGTTGGGACCGCTCCCCTTGGCGGGGCATGCATAAAACCCGGCAACCCGGCGCTGTAGAGGGCGCCACGGATGCCGGGGAGCGTTGAGGTGTCGGGCATGAAACGAAACAGTCTAAAAACCTGGTGGATCTGCGGCTGCCTGGGCGGCTTGGCGATAGTGGCGTTGTTGGTTTGGCTTAACCCGCTCCGAATGGCGCGGGCCAATCAATTATTGGATTCCGGCGCCATCGACGAGGCCCGCAAACATTATCAACGGCTGGCCGCAGCCAACCCCGATTCCCCTGGAATCTTGCACAACTTGGGGCTATGCGACGAGCGGCGAGGCGCTGTCGAGGGCGCAGCCAATTCCCTGCGGCAGGCAGCCAAGTTGCTGGAGCGGTCCGAATCCATCCGGTATAATAGAGCGATCGCGCCCAACGTTTATTATAACCTGGGCAATGCGCTCTTCAGAGCAGCCGAGAAAAGTCCCGCGCCGCTCAATCTGTACCGGGAAGCGCTGGCGAACTTTAAAAAGGCCATCCTGGCCGCTCCCAACGATACCGCTGCCAAATACAATTATGAATTGACCCGCCTCCGGGTCCAAGAGGCGGAACAGCAAAAACCCAATCAAAGCCAATCGCAACCGCCCGATCCCAAACGGCAGGATTCGCAGGGCCGAAAGTCTAATCAACCATCGTCGCCTCAAAATGATGCTTCCCCCAAAGGGCAGTCCGGGAACGAGGCCAATCCCCAAGGCCGCCCGGGAGAGCACCGCACCGGCGGAGGTTCCACTTCACCGGCCCGGCCCATGACCAAAGCGGAGGCGGAGGCACTCCTGAAGATGTCCGAGAACGGCGCCCTGTATCAAGGGCCGGTCATGCGCGACAACGGGCCGACCGATAAGGACTGGTAAATCCCCCGGTCGCGGCAAGTGATAAAGGAAGGGACAACGGATGAAACGATTCTATCGGCAATGCTTCTATCTCTCTTGGCTGATCGCCTTCGGGCTGTTGTTACTGTCCCAGCGCGCGGCGTTGGGTCTGACGGCCCAACTGACCGTGGATTCCGAACAATTCCGCGTCGGCGAAAGCGTCCAGATGTCCATCGCCGTGGATGGAGCCACTACCGCGACCCGGCCGTCGATTGATCCTCCGGACGGCTTATCCCTTCAGTATTTGGGGCCCTCCACCCAAGTTCAGATCGTGAACGGCAAATACACCGCCTCGGTAACGTATGCCTATATGCTCAGCGCCGTCAAGGCCGGCCAATATACGCTCGGCCCATTCCGGCTCAGCGCCGGCGGCAAACGGATCACCACTAACGCCATCACGCTGGAGGTATCGGCTTCGGGAGCAAACCCTGCTCCAGGAAGTCAAGGCGATGACGCCGGCGCTTCTCAAGCGGATGACGACGGCCAACTGTTCTTAGAGCTCGAACCCGCCAAAAAAAGCTCTTACCTCGGCGAACGAATCCCCGTTACCATCCGTCTCTATATTCGCGACGTCCGGGTCGATGATCTCGCGTATCCGGTATTGAATCAGCCGGAAGTGACGGTGTCCAAATTCGCGAAACCGCTTCAAAAAAAGGTGACCCGCCACGGACTGACCTATCAGGTGCTCGAATTCACCTCATCCATCACGCCGGTGAAGACCGGGAGCTTCAGCCTCGGCCCCGCAACCTTGGATGCCGTGGTACGGGTAAAAAGCCGGAGCCGCGACCCGTTTTTCGACGATTTCTTCGATGATGACTATGAAAAGCAGGCCATCCAGATCAAAAGCAAAAAAAGCGTTTTCACCGTCCAAAGTCTGCCCGGCAATCAGCCGGCCGACTTTTCCGGCGGCATTGGCCGGTTCCAATTGAAGGTCGACGCGGCGCCGACCCAATGCCTCCAGGGCGATCCGATCACCATCAGGCTCAGGGTCAGCGGCGCCGGCAATCTCGACGCCATCGCTCCGCCGGTGCTGGCCGGGAAAGCTGGTTTGAAAGTCTATGATCCGCAAAGAAAAGCTCCCGCCCCATCTTCCGGCGGCGACAGCGTCCTCTTCGAACAGGTGCTCATCCCGACCGACCCGCGGCTCCGGGAGATCGGACCCTTCACCTTCCGTTATTTCGATCCGGTCACCGGCCGCTACCAACAGTTGAAGAGTACGACGATTCCGGTCAGCGTCAAGGACAATCCCAATTTCCGGGCGGTTCCGCAGTCGTCCGCCCTGTCGGGTAACCAACCCGTTCTGGGCAAAGATTTAATCTACATCAAGACGGCTCCGGGAAAGTTGCAGCGCCAAGGAACGGGTATCGAGCGGCAACCCTGGTTTTGGGGATTGCAGCTGTTGCCGTTATTGGGATTGAGCGGAGCGGTAGTCTTCCGGCGCTACCGGGACGGACTGCAGTCGGACACGCCGCAAGCCCGGACCCTCCGGGCCCGGCGCGAGGCGGAGCGCAATCTGAAACAGGCCGGGAAGCTGCTGGAAACGGGCCAAACCGAGCAACTGCTCGAACTTTTATGCGCTACGTTGCGCCAATGGATCGGCGCGCAATTCAATCTGCCGGCCGCCGGCATCACCGGAAGCGTGGCCCAAATCTTGCAAGCCCAGAACGTCGCTCCGGAGACCGCGGACCGGATTCGGGAATTCTTTGACCGTTACGACTTTTTCCGTTTCACCGGCGCTCCGCTTTCTACGGAGGATGCCCGGCAATTGCTCGATCTGGCGCGGCGGATCACGGGTGACCTGACGGCCGGGGCCGGTAGCGGCGATCATCAACAACCGCTGAAGAAGGTGATCCGATGAAGACGGCCTTGGGTAACCGACGCGGATTCGGAGTGGCGCTCCGCCTGTTGCTCTGGGGAACCCTGGTTCTCCAGCCCATTCTGGCCCTGGCGGCCGGGCCTGTCGATACCGGCCAGCCGGCGGCGCTCTTCTATCGCGCCAACCAATTTTATCAAAAAGGCGCCTACCGGGAGGCGATTGCTTCTTACCGCCGGGTCTTGAGCCTGGGGTTTGAGAGCGGCAATCTCTATTATAATCTGGGGAACGCTTCCTTCAAAACCGGCCGGAAGGGCTGGGCCATTCTTTACTACGAGAAAGCCCGCCATTTATTGCCGGGAGATTCGGACCTCCGCGCCAATCTCAACTACGCCTCGGCCGGCATCCCCGAGGGCGACCGGGGGCGGGGTTTCCGGGACTGGCTGACTCATCTGGCGCCGCTTCACTGGCTTCTGATCGTCACCAGCGGGTGCTTCTTCCTGTTGGCCGGACTCAGCTGCGCGGCTATTCTGCGCCCGGAGCAATTTTGGGCCAAAACGAGCCCGTTTCGCTCCCGCTGGGTGGGCGCGGCGATCCTGGTCGGTATGCTGGTCCTGGCGGGAGCGGCCATCAGCGGCCTCACCCTTGTCGAGCGCAACCGTACCTGGGCGATAGCACTTGAGCAGTGCGAGGCCCGTTTCGAACCCAGTCCGGGTGGAACTGTCTATTACCGTCTGCCCGAAGGAGCACGGCTGGAAATCTTGAGCACCCGATCCGGCTGGACCCTGATCCGGCGCGGGGACGGCCGTCAGGGATGGGTTCCCCGGGGGGAGGTGGCGCGCATTTAGCGGCATCCATTTACTGCTCAGACCATAGCAATCATCAAGCCTGTCTCCGGCCGGAGACAGGCTTTTTCACAAAGAGAATTGGAAGCCTTGGATAAATTTTTCGAACAACCGCTTTATTAGAAGCCATGTGATAAAGTCCTCAAATTCGGAAATCACTCTTTCAAAGGATAAAAATTTGACTTTATCACTTGCTTCTCTGAGCTTTTGTGTTCACCCTGGCCTTCGGACAGGGTTTATCACAACGCTTTTAGAACCGATAATTCACACCAATTACGGCTCCGCTGGTCTCGCTCTTCCAGAGTCTGGCGCCGCCGCCCTCCAGCTCGAGGCCACGGTAGCGGTACCCCAGATAAGCTCCGATATGGTCGGTAAACATATAATTCAACCGGAGCTTGGCGGATTTCATGTCGACATCCTCCACTTTCCGGGCGATACCGGTGCCCGGGAGCATCGAATCGTCGCTGGCGCCATCCACGGCATAAGCCAGATCCAGCTCGGCGGAGATTTTGTCAGTAAAGTTGTAGCTAACGTCCACTCCTATGGAGGTGGCATGGGTCTTGCCGGTCATCGGGTTGTCGCTGTCATCAATATGGGTGTACGAGAGGGTCAAATCGGTTCGATACTTGTCATTCCCCAAAACTTTGTACCCCAATTTCACATCATAAAGGCTATAATCGCACGATTGAGCATAATCAAAATTGTGGACCCGGGGACGGTGATGGTGCCATACGACATATTGGCCGCTGCCTTTCAGATCATAGTCGCCTTTGCCGTATTCCGCCGCCAATTTCCATGGGTCGCCTTTGAATTCGACCCCGACGAAGTTGAGTGACAGGTCCTCATCCGATTTGATACTGGGATTTACAACCCATGCGGGCAGATCGGAAACCTCTCCGGTAGCGTTGCCCTGATTCCCCATGCTGTCGACATAGACATCGACAGCCGCCGCGGTGCTGATGGCCGGAATAAAGGTCAGGCACAACAACGCCACCAATACCAAAATCCGCTTCATACAGAAAATTCCCCCTTCATCGATTCGGGACTTTTCATCCCAGTGCGTATTGTATGATTGGATTTTTCCGGATGTGCGACGGGCATTTTTTAAAAAAATTTCGGCGCGGGACTCACAAATTGCAGTCCGGCGCAGGAATGGCCGCAACCATCACGAATTGTACTGATTTGTTTCAAAAAAACGATTGGAGTCCGAGATGTTCCGTAGAAAACCCCTTTCTGTCCTGCCGGTTTTATTGGCCGTTATCGCGCTGATAATCGGGATCCAAGTCAAGCCGCTCCAAAAGACCGGCGCTCCGCTTCCCAGCCCAAGTCCCCGCGCCAGGCTCAGCGTGACCTTCATCGATGTCGGCCAGGCCGATTCCATCCTGGTGCGTACGCCCACCGGCCACGCCATGCTGATCGACGCCGGGAATCGCGAAGACTTCGAAGTGATCGAGCGGTATTTAACGGCGTCCGTCCCCAGCGACTCCGCCGGCCGGCCAAAGCTGGATGTGGTGATCGGCACCCATCCCCACGAAGACCATATCGGCAGCATGGCGCAGATCGTCGCATCTTCCGCCATCGGCCGGCTTTGCCTTCCCAAAGCCGCCGCCAACACCCGGACCTTCGAAGACCTTTTGCTGGCCGTTAAGGCGGCGAATTTAAAAGTCACCCCTGCCAAGGCCGGCATCGCCTTTGCGCTGGATGCCGATACCCGGGTGGAGTTTCTGGCGCCCAACAGCGCCCACTATGAGGAGCTGAATAACTACAGCGTCGTGGCCAAGGTCACTTACAAAAAAATCTCTTTCCTGCTGACCGGGGACGCCGAAAGCCTCTCCGAGGAAGAGATGCTGGAGCGGGGCTATGATCTCCGGGCCGACGTCCTCAAGGTCGGCCACCATGGCAGCAGCTCCTCGACCGGGGCTCACTTCTTGAGCCAAGTGGCGCCCAAAGCCGCCGTGATCTCGGTGGGAAAGGGCAATTCGTACCGTCATCCCAGCCGGACCACGCTAAAACGCCTGAAAGACCAAGGGACGCGCGTATACCGCACGGACCGCAGTGGCACTATCCGGATTGAAACCGATGGAACGCGGTTATTTTATCAGGTGGAGAAAGGAGCGTCAGGCGGATCATGAAAGTTATCATCGACCGGTTTGAAGGAGAGTACGCCCTGGTCGAACTGGAGAATCGCGAGATCGCCGCCCTCTCCAGGCAATTGGTGCCCGGGGCCAAAGAAGGCGACGTGATCGAGATCCGGATCGACCCGGCGGCCCGGCGGAAGCGGGAAGCCGAAATCGATCAGCTAATGGGTGAAGTATTCGAATAAACAAACACTCGTGCCAACGCCGCCGGTTTCGGCGGCGTTTACCATTGCCATGGGAAGCTGTTCATTTTTGTCTCCATGCCATTCCGATTTCGGTCCGGGATATTCTGGTATCAACTTAGCTCCGCTTACTCTCTGACTGTACTCGGTTTTCGCCGTACTTCCCAACTTATCCACAGCCAAAACCATGAACCACGTTAAACGGATCCGTTTATCCACAAAAACAGATGACTTATTCACAAAAAAAGCTTGCTGAACGACTGAGCAAGCTCTCCCTTTCACAAAACAAGCTTGCTTATCCACAAAAAGAGCTTGCCGAGCGACTGAGCGAGCTCTCTTATTCACAAAACGAGCTCACTCATCCACAAAAAGAGCTCGCTGAACGACTGAGCGAGCTCTCTTATTCACAAAACAAGCTCGCTCATCCACAAAAAGAGCTCGCTGAACGACTGAGCAAGCTCTCTTATTCACAAAACCAGCTTGCTCATCCACAAAAAGAGCTCGCTGAACGACCGAATGAGCTCTTTCAGTCACCCAAAGCGATCCGTGATTCATAAGTTTACGCCCTCCAAGGACGAACATCCGCCGCAAAGGGCCAGGGTTGGGTCCATACGCCGCCATGACTTATTCGATCCCATTGCGATAAAGCATAAACAAAGGCTGTTGATCTCCCGATCAACAGCCTTTTAACATTTTGACCTTAATATCTTAATATGTTTTATTTCTTTCTAAAAAAGTTTCATTGCCCCGTCCCGTGTCCCAGATACGCCTTTTTTACTTCCTCATTGGCCAGCAGTTCCCGGCCCGGCCCTTTCAGGGTGATTCTGCCGGTCTCCAGGACATAGCCGACATCGGCGATGTGCAGGGCGGCGTTGGCGTTCTGCTCGATCAGGAGAATAGTGACACCTTGTTTTTTATGGATCTCCTGGATGATGCGGAAGATCTCCTTCACGATCATCGGCGCGAGGCCCAGGGACGGTTCATCCATCATCAACAGTTTTGGCCGGGACAAAAGCGCCCGCCCCACCGCCAGCATCTGCTGCTCGCCGCCGGAGAGGGTTCCCGACAGCTGCCAGGATCGTTGCTTCAGGATCGGGAAGAGACTGTAGACCCATTCGATGTCATCTTTGATCCCCGCTTCATCGCTGCGGTAATAGGCGCCGATCCTCAGGTTCTCCAGTACCGTCAGGTTGGCGAAGACCCGCCGGCCTTCGGGGACCAGAGTGATCCCGTTCTTCGCCATGTTCTGGGTCTTCTCTTTTAATAAATCGGCTCCATGATAGGTGATGGACCCGCCGCGCGGCTTGACCAGGCCCATGATCGCCCGGAGCGTGGTGCTCTTGCCGGCGCCGTTGGCCCCGACCAGCGTAACGATCTTGCCCTCTTCCACCTCCAGGTTGATTCCCTTTAAGGCTTCGATCCCCCCGTAGGCGACGACCAGATTCTCGATTTTAAGCATCCTCTTCCACCCCCAGATACGCTTCGATGACCCGCGGATCGTTCTGAATCTCATGCGGGGAACCGCTGGCGATGGTGACGCCGTAATCCAATACGTAAATCCGCTCCGAGATCCCCATGACCACGTCCATATGGTGTTCGATCATGAAGATTGTCAGATCGTATTCGGCCCGGATCTCCTTGATGAATACCGTCAAGTCCGCCGCTTCCTTGGGGTTCATGCCGGCGGCCGGTTCATCCAGGAGCAGGATCCGGGGGCCCGTGGCCAAGGCCCGGGCGATCTCCAGCCGGCGCTGCAGACCATACGGCAGGGAGCTGGCTTTCTCGTCCTTGAATTGGCTCAATCCGACCCGCTCCAAGAGCGCCAGCGATTTCTGGTGCATCAACCGTTCCTCGCCGCGGTAAGCCGGAAGTTTCAGGATCGCCGTCAGAAAATTGGACTTCAGATGAAGATGGTTGGCGATGAGCACATTCTCCAGCACGCTTAGATCCCGGAAGAGCCGGATATTCTGAAAAGTCCGGGCGATGCCCCGGCCGGTGATCAGATCCGGACGCAAGCCGGTGATATCTTTATCCATCAGGATCACCCGGCCCTGGGTCGGCCGGTAAACGCCGGTGATCATGTTGAAGGCGGTGGTCTTGCCGGCGCCGTTCGGGCCGATCAGGGCGACGATCTCTCCCTTTTCCAAGTTCAGATTGAAATCTTTCACAGCGGTCAAGCCGCCGAACTGCATGGTCAAATGCTCGACTTGGAGTAAACTCATGAATTGCTACCTCCCCCGGGCAGCGGCCGTTTGGGCCGCGGGAGCCACTTCTTCCACCAAGGGTGCTTCAAAAACCCGTCCCAACTGAATTCGTTGGTGCCCATCAAGCCATGCCGGTAAAAGATGACCACCAGCATCAAGAGGGCCGAGAAGACCACCGCCCTCAGCCCGACCTTGCCGTCGAAGGCCACGAAACCCAGGTCGATCCGTTCGTCGAGAAAGCGCAGCACTTCATTGGCGATGGTAAAAATGAAGGCCGAGATGATCGTGCCGGTAAAGCTGCCCATGCCGCCGAGCACAATGATCAGCAGGATGTTGTACGTAAAGATGAAAGTGAACATCTTGGGGTCGATGGTGCCGAGCAGGTTTCCCAGCAGCCCGCCGCCGATTCCGGCAAAGAACGCGCCGACCACAAAGGAGAGGCTCTTGTGTTTGGCAAGATTGATCCCCATGCTCTCCGCGGCGATCTCATCCTCGCGAATGGCTTTTAAGGCCCGGCCGTAGCTGCTATTGATCAGCGAGAGCAGGATTACCAGGGTGACAAGGCCGGTGCCGAAACTCCAATACAGATTGGTGATGGCCGGGATGCCTTTCAGTCCCAACGCGCCGTTGGTGAGGCTCTGGGTATTGGTAAAGATGACCCGGATAATCTCGCCGAACCCCAGCGTGGCGATAGCCAGGTAATCCCCTTTTAAGCGCAGGGCCGGCGCGCCGATCAGATAGCCGGCGAAAGCCGCCAAGATCCCGCCAAGGACCAACGCCAGCGGAAACGGCAGCGTCAAGGTATCGAGCGGTTTGATCAGCGGCGCCATGTAAAAGATCTGCTGCTTGGTCGCCTCCGGCATGGTCAACAGCGCCGTGGTATAAGCGCCGACGGCCATAAACCCGGCGTGGCCCAGTGAAAAAAGCCCGGTAAAGCCGTTCACCAGGTTCATGCTGAGCCCCAGGATGGCGTAGATGGCGCAGACATTCAAGATGCGCACCACATAGATGTCGAGAAAATGATCGGCGTAAATCAGAAACAGCAATAAAACCAGCAAAGCGACGGCGGTCAAAATCCGTTTCTTCAGCATCGGTCACACCTTCTCCGCGATTTTTTCGCCCATGATGCCGGTGGGCTTGTATAAAAGGATCACAATCAACAGCACAAAGGCGAACGCGTCCCGGTAGCCGGTGAGCGTCGGCAGAAAAGCCACCAGCATAATCTCGCCGATCCCCAGGATAAAACCGCCGACCACCGCACCGCCGATGTTGCCGATGCCGCCGATTACCGCCGCAATGAAACATTTCAAGCCGGGCATTACGCCCATCAGCGGCGCAATCTGCGGGAACTTCATGCCCCACATGATTCCGCCCACCGCCGCCAGAAGCGAGCCGATTCCAAAGGTCAGGGAGATGGTGCGGTCGACGTTGACCCCCATCACCCGCGCGGTCTCATGATCGCGCGATACGGCGCGCATGGCCATGCCGGTCTTGGTCCGGTTGATCAGGTACAGCAGGCCGGCCAGGCAGATCCCGGTTACCACCGGGATATAGAAGGTCAGCTTCTGGATGGAGACCGTCCCCACCTGGACCACGTCAGTAAAGACTTCCGGAGTGGGAAAGGGTTTGGGCACTCCGCCGAAGAGCACGGTGGTCAGGTTCTCCAGCAAAAACGAGGCGCCGATGGCCGAGATCAGGATCGAGATCTTCGGCGCGTCCCGCAGCGGCCGGTAGGCAGTGGCCTCCACGCCCATTCCCAGGAGGGCCGTCAACACCAGCACCAACGGGAACACAATATACCAGGGGATGCCGAAGGTCATCACCCCGAAGAACCCGAAATAAGTCGCCATCATAAAAATATCGCCGTGGGCGAAGTTGATCAATCGTAAAATTCCATAAACCATGGTATAACCGATGGCGATCAGGGCATACAGGCTTCCCAGGGAGATCCCGTTGGTCAGATGCTGCAAGAATATGTCAAACGTCATGAATAACACCGCCAATAGCTATTTTCTACGGCGTTGCGCCTTCTTCCCTGCGGAAAGAAGGCGCAACCTGAAAGAGTCGTCTTTTTAGAACGGATGGATGGTGTCCATATAGGTGAATTTGCCGTCTTTCACCACTTTGATGACGGCGTCCTTGACGGCGTTGCGGTTCTCATCCAGCGTGATCATTCCGGCGGCGCCCGGGAAATTCTTGGTCCTGGCGAGCTGGGCGCGGACTTTGACGGTATTGGTGGACTTGGCCCGTTTGATGGCGTCCAGAATCAGGATGTAAGCGTCATAACCGAGCGCGGATACAGCGGCCGGTTCTTTCTTGTAATCTTTGCGGTACGCGGCCAAGAACTTCTGGGACTCTTTGGTGATCGGCTTCTCGGTGGCGAAGAAGGTCGAGAAGACGGCGCCCTCGACGGCTGCCTTGCCGATATCCAGGAATTCCTGGGTCTCCCAGGTGTCGCCGCCGATGATCGGCGTCTTGATGCCAAGCTTGCGGGCCTGGCTGATCACCAGGGCGGACTCGGTGAAGTTCCCCGGGGCGAAGATGACGTCGGGATTCTTAGCCTTGATATTGGTCAATTGGGCCGAGAAATCCTGGTCGCCGGTGTTGTAGTTGGCGACTTCGACGATACAGTTGGAATCCTTGGTCAGCTTCTTGAAGCTGTCGGTGAAGAATTTGGCCAGTCCCACCGCGTAATCATTGGAAACTTCCTGGACGATCGCGGCCTTTTTGGCCTTTAACTTGTTAAAAGCATAATTGGCCATCACCGTTCCCTGGAAGGGATCGATGAAACATACCCGGAAGTAATATTCGTTGCCTTGGGTGACCAGCGGGTTGGTGCAGGAAGCGCCGACGGTCGGCACTTTGCCGTTCTTGACGATGTCGCCGGCGGCCATTGACAAGGAGCTGCCCCAGCTGCCGATGATGGCGGTCACTTTCTCCTTCTCCACCAGACGGGCCGCGGCGGTGGCGGCTTCCACCTTGTCCGACTTGTTGTCGGCGATCACCAGTTGAACCTTGGAGCCGAGCACGGTCGGATAGAGTTTGTTGGCAAGCTTGATTCCTTCCACTTCGAGTTGCCCGCCGGCAGCGTTGGCGCCGGTCATCGGTTCAAAGACGCCGATCTTGATGACGTTCGCTCCTTGTACGCCGACAGTGGCGAAAAGGGTTGCCACGATCATCATCGCCAGCAGTAAAGCAAATCCTCGTTTCATAGTTCTTTCTCCCCCTTTTTATATGGTTATCCCGGGCCTGGCGACGCCTCCATGATGATTCGGTTCCGTATCAGCCATCGCTTTTTGAGATCCTGGCGATAGGCCGATTGAAACCGGTCATTGGAATTCGCTTCATCCAGAACCAGCGGGATCATCCCCAACTCCGAACCTGCCGCACGATGATGGAACAAAAACAACAGCCGCAGGGTTCCTGCAAGTTGTAGCCCTAGAACGTACAAAAACCGGACTCGGTTGCAAATCATTATAAGTTTTGAATCGCGCTCTCGGATTGGATAAGTTGATTTTCCCTTCTAGAAGCCATGTGATAAAGTCTCTTTCACTTCGATTCGACCTGCAAAAGGATGTTAACACCGACTTTATCACTTGCTTCTCTGAGCTTTTGTGTTCACCCTGGCCTTCGGACAGGGTTTATCACAACGCTTCTAGATAGTTCACTAATATATTACACTATTTTAGTTATATTGTATATATTTTCAACCAACACAACGGGAGCTTAACAATAAAAATGACATCCATGTTTCAAATCTCCCCCAAACGGAGCTCCGATAACCCAAACCTGACACTATCCTTCTGCAGGGCGAGTCCGTTTTGCCAATGGGCGGCTTTCGCCCGCCGCGGGGCGGACGTTACCCGTGCACGGGCACCGGTTTCTTGAAGCCGGGCACTCCCGGCCCCGCCCGAGGCAGCGCCGGTCCGGACTGAGGCAGGCACTACCCCGGAGAAGGCGGAGTTCTCCCGGTCGGGGGCAACGCATGCCTTGACCCGGGTCGTTCCCGCCCCGCTCAGGGCGGACTCGCGCCGCTCTTACGGGCCATTCCGGAAATCCCGCGCATTCACGCCGGTGGTCTTCTTAAAGATATGGCAGAAATAGTTGGAATCGTTATAGCCGATCCGCGCCGCGATCTCGGCGGTGGAAAGATGCGTGGTCTTCAAAAGCTCCATCGCCTTTTTGATCCGGATATTGGTCAGATACTGAATCAGCGTCTCGCCGGTCTCCTTCCCGAAGACGGTACAGAAGTGGCTGGGACTCATATTCACAAAGCTCGCCACCGTATTCAGGGAGAGGTTGGGATCGGCGTAATGCTGCTGAATGAATTCCTTGGCTTTATGGATCACCTCGTAATACTTCCTCAACCGCTTACTCTCGCGAAACTGTAACGTCCGGTCGAGCAGCCGCTCCAGATACACGAAGGGCTTGCGTGGGTCGGCCGGGCCATTTAGCACCACCTCCAGCTCATCCAGGTCCGGCAGCACTTCGGCGACGTTGCCGCCCAGTTCTGCGACGAATTTCACCATCGCCAGGATAATGCCGATGAAGAGGTAAATATGCAGAAAGACACCCATTCGCCGTTCTCGCAGGCCGGCGACGCAATCCAGAACGGTCTTTTGGAAGAAGGCCTTATCGCCGTAGCGCAATGCTTCCAGGAGCGCCATCTCATTCAAACGCAGGATGGCTTGATCGAGGACTCCCGGGCCCTCGCCCCGGTCGGGGCGGCCGTTTTCAGCGTCCTGCCGGCCGAACCATAGTTCCTTCATAAAACGACGGCTGTTATCCAACAGCAATTCCAGGTTTTTCCCGGCTTCATTTTCCCGGATGGCCATCTCCCCCGCGTCCGGCCCTTCCGGACCCGGATGGGCTTTATCCGCTGGACGGAACGGTTCTTCGGCCGCACTCCCTTGAATGAGGATTATCTTCAGCCTGGGCATATTCGTTTTGGCGATCCGGCCGAATTCCCGGCAATCCGGGAAAGGGATCCGCCTGTCCGTAAGCAGCAGGTCCGGCTGTAATGGCCGGATGAACGCGAGCGCCTGATCCAGATCGGGAAGTTCCTTTAGCAGGATCAGCGAAGGCGCTTCCCCTTCCGGAGCGGACTGGTCCGGCATTGCATCACGCTGGCAGTCGGTAACCCTATAAATTTTATACACTCGCTTCACCTCGTCCCGCGATTTTCGCGCTTCCAGCCCGGAATCGACGGATAGGATCAAAATTCCATTTTTAACAATAGCAAAATTTTGAAAAAAAAGCAAAAGAAAGATTGGAGGATTTCGTCCGGTTTGTTTTACATCCTTTGGAAGCCATGTGATAAAGTCTTTCGAAACGGGAATCAGCTTGCAATTTGTGCCAAATAAAAAAGCCCTCCGTTTTGGAGGGCTGAGCAGAATAGCAAAGCTTTTACTTATGATAGAATGCAAATTTTCATCTTGCGTCCTTTACAATCCAATTGCAGTGATTCGCCCAGATATGTCGACTAAGAAATTTTCAATTTCTCATTTCACGAACGGCTGTGAACTTCCATTTTTTCATTGGTCTTTCGCAACGGGATCTCTTTCAAGAATAAAATAGCTGCCAACCCCACCACACCTACCCAAAACGATACCAAAAAAGCCTGGTGAATTGAGTTTGCCTGGATCGTCTTCAGCTGTCCCAGTAACTGATGCACATCGCTAAGTCCCACTCCGGCCCTGTTAAGCAACTGAGTTTCAACCGCAAATTGAGAGTTTTCAACCAAGCCTTTCATAACTGGGGAGAGATTGGTCTCAGATAGTCTGGCGATCCCCGCATTCATATGGGAAAGCATGATCGAACCGAGAATTGCGGAACCGATCGTACCCCCGATGTTTCTGGAAAATTGGATCATCGACGTGACCAAACCCAACTGGCTCTGCGGAAAGGCATTTTGGGAAGCCAGATCAAAGACCGGCATGGTTATTCCAATCCCGGCTCCGAGAATCGTCAACGTCAAGATGATCCTGGAGCTGGATGACTGTTCATCGATTTGCTGCAGCATGAAAGCCCCGGCGACGATGATTAGCATTGCGGCAAGGCCAAATATTTTATATCTTCCGGTTTTGGCAATCAGCACTCCGGTGATGGCTCCCCCAATCACCAAGCTAACTGTCATCGGCATGATCATCGCCCCGGAAGTAGTGGCATTGGCGCCAAGCACGTTCTGAACGAACAGCGGAACGAGCATGACAGCCCCGAACATCAGGCAACTGACGAAGAAAACATCGACTATACAAAGATTAAAGATCGGATTTTTGAAGAGCGAAAGCGGAATCAAAGGTTCAACCGTCTTTCTTTCAATCAAGCCAAATATGATAAACATAACCGCTGAAAAGGCGAACATCCCGACAATGTGGGGGGAAGACCAAGCGTAAATCCTCCCCGCCCAGGTGAATGCCAATAACGCCGGGACTAATGCAATGACGAAAGTAACAGCCCCGGGTAGATCGATCTTCCTTTTAACCGATCGTGCCTCCCCACCGGGCAAGGCGAACAGGATGAAAGATAAAGCCCCCAAACCAACGGGAATATTGATGAAGAAAACCCAGTGCCAGCTAAGTCCGTCGGTAATCACCCCACCCAGCATCGGTCCGATAATGCTGGCCAAGCCAATCACAGCCGCCACGAACCCCATATATTTGGCCCGCTCGGCCGGAGGGAAAAGACTCCCGACAATGATGAAGGAGTTGGCAATCAACGTCCCTCCGCCAACGCCCTGAATACCGCGAAAAACGATCAATTGCGGCATGTTCGATGAAAACCCGCATAAAACCGACCCCGCCAAAAAGATGGCAATGCCGCTAAAGTACGTCAGCTTATGGCCGTATAGATCGGCCATTCTCCCGAAGATCGGGATGGAAATGGTCGAACAGAGCATATAAATTGTGAAAGGCCAGGCGTATAGCTCAATTCCCTTCAAATCGCTGATGATCCTGGGCATCGCCGTGCCTGCGATGGTATTATCGAGCGCGCTTAGGAAAACGCTCAGCATCACCCCGATCATGATTAAAACAGTTTTCTTGCCACTGACGTCGCTAGCTTTCATTGCTTAACCTCCGAATCCAATTTGATGATCAGCTGTTTCAGCTCTCGCGCCAGTCCGGCCAGCCGCTCCAGTTCCTGACCGGATAGTTCGGCGATTTTTTCAGCGATCGCCGTTTCCTGGAAGGCTTTGTGTTCCTTGAGAAACTCCCGGCCATGGTCGGTCAAGGTGATATTGATGACCCGCCGATCTTGCGGATCGGGAATTCTGGAAACCAGCCCTTCACTCAATAACTTATCCACCAGCGCGGTCATATAAGGTTTTGACAATGATAACGCTTTGGCAATGACTGACATGGGCAATACTCCCATATCGCTTAAAACCCAAAGCACCTCGAAGTGTGAACGCGACATCTGCAATTCGGGATGGTGTTCTGCCAGGTTCATCAGATGCTTATGGAAAAGCCTGAATAAAGCGGATAGATCCTCCGCGACAGTCAATAATTGCGGATTTTTCGTTGAAGACACCTCCCGATCGCCAAATATATTTCACAAAAAGAATAGTTAGTTTTACTAACTATTTGATTATATAACCGATTGGGGAAGATTGCAATATCACCGGCGAAGAATGGCCGGTTTCTTAAAATAAAAAGCCCCCGATGATGGGGGCTACAATTGGTTCGCTGAACCTACTTAGACCAGGGCCGGTTCTTTCACTTTCTTGGCGGGAAGCTTGACTTCGCCGCCGTCAAAGGCTTCACGGTAGACCGCTTCGATCTCTTTCACCAGCGGCATCCGGGGATTGGTCCCGGTGCATTGGTCATTGAAGGCGATATCGGACATCTCCCGCAACTCCCGCTCGAAAGCCTCGTGGCTCACGCCGGCTTGGCTGAGCGTTTTCGGGATATTCAGCTGGTCCATCAATTCCTGGATGGCCTTCACCAGACTGTTCACGCCCTCTTCGGTGGTCCCCGCCGGCAGGCCCAACAACCGGGCGATCTCGGCGTACCTCTCTCCGGCCTGCGGATATTCGTATTGCGGGAAGGCCGGGAATTTGGTCGGCCGCTGGGCATTGTACTTAATGACATACGGCAAGAGAATCGCATTGGCCCGGCCGTGCGGGATATGGAATTTACCGCCCAGAATATGCGCCATGCTGTGATTGACGCCGAGGAAGGCATTGGTGAAGGCCATGCCCGCCATGCACGAGGCGTTGTGCATCTTCTCCCGGGCCAGTTTATCCTGGCCGTCGCGGTAAGCGCGCGGCAGGAACTCGAAGACGGTCTTGATGGCCTTCTCCGCCAGCGCGTCGGTGTAGTCCGAAGCCATCACCGAGACATAAGCCTCGATGGCGTGGGTCAATACATCCATCCCGGTGTCGGCGGTCACCGACTGCGGCACGCTGAGGACCAGCTCCGGGTCGATGATAGCGATGTCCGGCGTCAGCTCGTAATCGGCCAGCGGGTATTTGATGTTCTTCACTTTATCAGTGATCACGGCGAAGGCGGTGACCTCCGAACCCGTTCCCGAAGTGGTCGGAATCGCCACAAAAGTGGCTCTTTTGCCCAACTGCGGGAATTTGAAGGCCCGTTTCCGGATATCGGCGAACTTCTGGCGGAGCGATTCGAATTCAATCTCCGGGTTTTCGTAGAAGAGCCACATTCCCTTGGCGGCATCGATGGCCGATCCGCCGCCCAGGGCTACGATGATGTCCGGTCCGAACTTATTCATCTCGGCGCAGCCTTTATGGACGGTCTCGACCGACGGATCCGGCTCGACGTCGGAGAAGATCTGGTATTCCATGGGGATCTTTTCCAACTGATAAATCACTTTCTCGACGAAGCCCAGCTTCACCATGAACGGGTCCGTCACGATAAAGGCTTTTTTCCCTTTCATCTTGGACAAGTATTGCAGCGAACCGTATTCGAAGTAAACCTTTTGCGGGATCTTGAACCATTTCATCCGGTCTTTGCGATGCGCCACCCGCTTGACGTTGATCAGATTTCCGACGCTGACGTTGTCGGTGGTGGAATTGCCGCCCATCGAGCCGCAGCCCAGGGTCAATGAAGGAGTGTTGCTGTTGTACAAATCACCGATCGCTCCTTGGGATGAAGGCGAGTTGACCAAGAGCCGGCCGGTGCGGACCTTGGCGGCGAACTCATCGATCACCGCTTGATTCGTGGAGTGGATCACCGCGGAATGACCCAGACCGCCGAATTCGGTCATCTCCTGGCAGCGCCGGATGCCTTCCTTGTAATCGGCAACCACATAGCAGGCCAGGATCGGGCTGAGTTTCTCCCGGGAAAGCGGGTATTCCGGTCCGACCCCTTGCAGTTCGGCCACTAGAATCTTGGTGTCCGGAGCGACCTTGATCCCGGCCATCGCCGCAATCTTGGCCGCCGGCTGGCCGACCACGTCCGGGCTCATGCTGCCCCGTTTCTCATCGATGGCCACTTTGGAAAGGGCCGCAATCTCATCGGGCTTCAGGAAGTAACAACCGTATTCGGTCATGATCTGTTTGACTTCGCCGGCGACGTCGCGGTCGATGATCACCGCCTGTTCCGAGGCGCAGATCATGCCGTTGTCAAAGGTTTTGCTGAGAATCAGGTCGGAGACGGCCCGGCGCAGATTGGCAGTTTTCTCGATATAGCAAGGGACATTGCCGGGGCCCACGCCCAGGGCCGGCTTGCCGCTGGAATAAGCGGCGCCCACCATTCCCGAGCCGCCGGTGGCCAAAATCATGCTGATGCCGGGGTGTTTCATCAAAAGATTGGTCGCCTCCACCGAGGGCTCCTCGATCCAGGCGATGCAGTTCTCGGGCGCCCCGGCGGCAATCGCGGCGTCGCGCATAGTCCGGGCAGCCGCGATGCTGGAACGGATCGACTTGGGATGAAAACTGAAGATAATCGGGTTGCGGGTCTTCATCGCAATCAGGCATTTGAACATGGTTGTGGAAGTCGGGTTGGTCACCGGAGTCACTCCGGCGATGATGCCGATCGGTTCAGCGATCTTGACGTATCCTTCCTCGGGGTTCTCCTCGATGATGCCGACGGTTTTATCGCCCTTGATATCATGGTAAACGTACTCCGTGGCGAAGAGGTTCTTGGTCACCTTGTCTTCATAGACGCCCATCTCCGTCTCTTCATGAGCCATCCTGGCCAATTCCATATGCTTTTCGATTCCGGCCATAGTCATCGCCTTGACAATGGCGTCAATCCTGGCCTGGTTGAACTCCATGAACTTCAACTGAGCCTGGTCGGCCTTTTTTACCAGATCGTCGATGACGGCTTGGACCGAACTACTCTCTTTCGCTTTCTCGCTATCTTTTTCTTTGTTGGCAACGGTTGCCTTGGCAATCTTCACTGCATCAGGTCGGTTGTTTTCCATCGTTTTCAGCCTCCTTGATTATTTTCCACTGTTCCTTTGAAGCTATACTTATTTATGGGAAAACGCTGAAGGGAACTTGCAAAAGATAGTTTGTTATTTAATATAACAATCATTGTCATTATAACTTACAATAAATCTTCCGTCAAATCCTTGTTTCGCCGCTGGCAACCTCAAAACTCACTCAGGTTTACAATTGCTCCTCCGCATTCATCCTCCTGAAATCGAGCGTTTACCAAGGTCTTTTCAGAATTTGTTAACATTTGGGCCAGCCATTCGGTTTTCTCCGACCGGAACAACCCTGTCACAATACGCCAAACAGGCCAATTGAGCCTCCAAATTGCTTTTCACCAACCTCAAATGGCATTTCAATCCCGAACATTTGCAATTAAAGTAACAAAGATTGTTAATAATTTTTACAAAGTTTAAACTGACAATAGTTCAGTGATTAGCATGGGAGGGTTTTTAATGATTGATGGAATGGATGAGCAGATTCTTCGGGCAATGTATGAAACACTGCCGGTCGAGATCAGCATCATCGATGCCAATGACGAGATCATTGGCTGGAATAAGCATGAGACTCGGTTGTTTAAACGGCCGCTGACGGCGATGAATATTGATTTCCGGTACTACCAGCCGGACGAGGCCCTTCCCAAGGCCGAACTGATCATCCGGGAAATGAAAGAGGGGAAATATAGCAAAGCGCATTTCTGGTTCGATTTGAAGCCGGATCATCACGGCAAAATGCAAAAAGTATTAATCGAGTTTTACGCCTTGCGGGATTACTCCGGCAAATATCTCGGCTGTATGGAGTGTACTCACAATGTCAGTGCGGAGAGCGGGGAGGACCTTTTAAAAGGCGCCTGACCTTTCGATTCCCCATCTCTAGCCTGAAAGTAACGAAGCCGTTCTCAGGCGAGTGCTGCCGATTCTTGTTATATTCTACCATCAGGTCCCGTGTTGGAAAAGGACTTTGAGGGTTACGCTTTATTGGCATTGGTATTTCCGAATGATGAATTTCCACAGGTTCAAACAAAAAGGTCTGTCCCGAAAGGTTGCTACCGTCGGGACAGACCTGTTATTTGCCGGTGTCAAAAGAGCGTTGCGTCGGTCACGGCCATCCGTCGTCCGGCGGAGTGGAGAGATTCCCTTACACCGGATCGGGTTGATTGCGCCGTTGTTTCAATTTGAACGAGAGGAGCAAAAGACTCTCGCTGATATGCATATTCTCCAGGAGCACTTCTTCGGGGACCTTGAGGCTGACCGGAGCAAAGTTCCAAATGGCCTTGACTCCTCCCTGGACCAACCGGTCCGCAGTTTCCTGGGCCGCCTCGGCGGGTGTGGTGATGACTCCGATCTCCACCGGCTCCACTCGCAAATATTCCTGAAGCTCCTTGATATCCAGGACCGGTATCCCCTTAATATATCCCCCGATGACCTCGGGGTTTTTGTCGAAGATCGCCTTGATGATAAAGCCGCGGCGGCTGAAGTTATCGTAGTTGGCCAGCGCCGTTCCCAGATGTCCTCCGCCGACCAGCACCATTTTTATCTCCTGGTTAAGACCCAGAATCCGGTTGACCTCCCGCAACAGGTCATTGACGCGGTAGCCGTAGCCTTGCTGCCCGAATGAACCGAAATAACAGAGATCCTGCCGCAGTTGCGAAGGATTGATCCCCATTTTGGCAGCCAATTCCCGGGAGGAGATCCGCTCCACCTCTTTTTTGGAGAGGTCCGTCAAAAAACGATGGTAAAAGGGCAACCGTTTGACGGTAGCATAGGGCACCCCATCGATAAAATTCTTGTGATGATGATTTGATTTAAAATCCATAAGACCGCCCCCTATGTTTTCCGTAAATCGTATTCTAATGCCGCATTATCGGCCGCTTTATTTCGTTGCCGACCGCATGGCGGCACCTCTATAATTAATGTAACCCCGAAGCTTTGAAATGATGACTTTGTCTTATTTCGCAAGAAAGCGGGATAAGGCACGGCCCGCCGCTTTGGCCTCCACCAGCGTCCCCGGTCCGCTCAGGCAGCCTCCGGCGCAACCCATTCCCTCGACGAAATCCGCTTCCAGGCCATTCCGGGCCGCCTGCTGCAAAAGTTCAATACATTGGGCGATCCCCGCCGCCGAGCGCACCCGGAACTGACCTTCCGCCACTTTACCCTGGCGTAACAGCTCGGCCTTGATGGCGTTCCCTACCCCGCCGGCAGCGCAAAAATTCACGCCGTCGGCCGGAAGGCGCTCCTGCGCGGCGGATTCCCGGCTGAATTCCGCCAGATTGATTCCTGAAGCGACCAGCATCACCGCCAGCTCTTCAAAGGTTAATACCGCCGCGATGGCTCCCCGGCCTTCGCGGGCCGCCTCCCCTTTTTTGGCAAGACAGGGCCCGATGAAGACGCATTTCATTGCCGGGGAGCCGCCTTCCTCCCGGACCATCCGGGCAGTCTTCAGCATCGGCGATTCGGTACCGGATACTTTATCGTCGAGGGATGGGAATCTCAATTCCACCAGTTTTTTGAAAGACGGGCAACAGGAATTCATGACATAACCGGCACCGGTCTGCAGCTTGTGAAAGACTTCAGCGCCTTCCTCAGCCGCAACCTTTGCGGCGCCGCAGGCGACGGAGACCACTGCGGCAAAGCCCAGTTTGGCCAAGCCGGCCCTGAAGGCGCCCCATTCCACCAACGGGCCGAACTGGCCGATGAATGACGGCGCCACTAGAGCGGCCACCGGTTCCGGGCCTTGCAGCATCCGGATCACTTTCAAGAGATCGGAACGCGCCGCGATGGCCCCGAATGGGCAGGCCACGGTGCAAGCGCCGCATTCGACGCATTTGTCGTAATTAATCCGGGCCGTGCTACTCTCACCGGGCACAATGGCGCCGGCTGCGCAGGAACGGCTGCACGGGCGTTCCAACTCCAAAATCGCCCCGAAACGACACGATTTGACGCAAATTCCGCATTCCACGCAACGTTCTTTATTAATATAAGCCCGATTGGCCACGATTTCAATAGCGTTTTTGGGGCAGGAATTCAAGCAGTGGTGCGCCACGCAATTACGGCAAGCGTTGGTCACTACGATCTTCTCAATCGGGCAGCGATCGCAGGATTCCTCGATCACCGCGATCGCCGGTCCGGCTTCCGCTGCCTCGACGGGCGCGGCCAACATCGCTTGGGCCACCTCGGAAAGACGTTGCTCCTTGTGCGCCGCCAAATCGGCGCCCAGTGCCAGTTTGATACGTTGCGCCAGAATGGCCCGTTCTTTGTATTCGCAGCAACGATAATTGGTCAAACCGTCTTGGGTCAGTTTTTTAGGCAAGCTGTCGACGGCCGCCAGCAATTGATTTTGAAAGGCCAGGGCGGCCACTTCCGTCAACATTTTTCGCTTGATCTTGGTGATCTCCGACAACTTCTCGGGCATTATTCCTTACCCCTTTCCGGCTTTTCCAGCTGTTCCGCGATGGCTTTCAACACCATGTCGGGAGTGGTCCGGTACAACATGACCGCGCCGACTCGAACGCGCGGCCCCTGGGTACATTGGTTATAACAGGACACGTAGCTGATATCGAGGCGGCTTTTCAACGATTCCGCCATGTTTTCCAGACATTCGACGATCTGCGTTCCGCCCATCAGACAGCAGGATGTGCCAACGCAAATTTCCACCGCTAATTTTGGCTCCATCTTTCCACACCCCTCATGTTGAGTCTGGGAAGTCCTTTTCACCATTGAAAAGGTTCAAAAGCGAACCCTGAAGCAAAACATTACAATCGGCCTTTCCAACCAACCACTTTGGACTTCCCTTTAGAATATTTCGAGCGAGAGTTCTTTTCCCATGCCGGCCAGGAGCCCCGCGATCTGTTTCACCGCTTCGGTCCGCGTTTTGAGCTGTAACGAGTGCATGATCTCTTCATGGGCCGGATTAAAGGCCGTCCCGACCAGGAAGGCGATATGATCGGCTTTCAGCAGCGCCCTTGAGAGTAGGGTGGCGCCGTCGGAACCGTTGGGAAGGACCTTTCCGGCCTGATACTCCGCCAATTTCTCGAGGCATTTGTTAAGCGTAAGAACCCCCTCGGTGACCAGATCGATTCCTTCAATCGCCGCGACCGGCGGTACGCTGGGATCTTCGTATTGCAGGCTGGTTTTGATGGCTTTGCCGGTCAAACGGGCCACCAGATTCCCGGAAGCTCCGCCACAGACGATCTTTTGACCGTTTTTAAACTCCAGGAGTCTCTCGACCACCTGGGGATCCTGTTCCTGAGCCTTGGGCGGCCCCGTGAAAACCACCGCGTTTCGGGCGTGGCGCGCCCGGATCACAATGGCGGTCGAATCGTCGCAGGGTTGGCAGAGATAGCAACAATCCGCCAGGTCGGCGATTTTGGCGGCGAGTTCCTCCGCTTCCGCCGCGAGCAGGCCGCGCTGCTGCAGGTTATCGACCAGTCCGGCCTCGCCCAGTCCCAGTTTGAACATTCCGCCTACTCCGGCGTTAATCACGCCGTCGCTATTTAGGAGCAGTAAATCGCCGACTTCCACCTGAAAGAAGGCTTCGCGAATCGCTTTCCCGGCGATGTCGCGGCTCCGGCGCTCCAGCGGTTGCACCGCACCATCCCTCAGCAGGAGCAGACCCGGATTGTCATATTCGATCAAATGCGCCGCGCCATTATCCATGATCTTGAGAATAGTCAGGGTCGCATAGGCCAGATTCCTGACCTTGCAGGTGGGCAGGGTATCCGCGATGGTCGCGAAGACCTGCTCCAAGCTGACGTTCCGCCGCAGCAGCCCGGCGGCGATCTTGGCCGTCAGGATCGACAGGATGCTAGCCTTGATACCGCTTCCCAGGCCGTCGGAGAGAATGACGGTGATAGCGTCTTTGCTCTGAATGACTTCAGGAGTATCTCCGGTTACTTCCTCCCGGTATTTGGCGACGCCCGAGATCCCCACATCGAATTTCATTCAGGGCGCCTCGCTTTCATCCATAATCTCCATCAACTCCAGCAGCGTGGCTTTGGTCTCGGCGGTGCTCTCTCCGAGCAGTCCGGCGACATTCTGCACCACCCGCATCTGGTCCCGGATGACCCGGGAGGCCCGTTCCAGCGCTTCACGACGCATGTTATCGTGCTTGGCCTTGCGTTGCTCCTCGGCGGTGATGTTGGCGATGATCCCGATAATCACCCCGTATTTGGGCAACGGATAAATGATCTGCCGCGTGGCCAGGCCATACTGTTCGTAAGTGCGCAGATGGTCCACCAAGATGTCCTGGGTCTCCCAGACCTTGGCGAAATCGGACGGATCGATAAACACGCTCAGCGGCTTGCCCTTGCTCGGAATGTATTTCCGATTGAACAAGCGCTCAGCCGCGGGGTTCATGTCCTGGACGATCAGGTCCTTATCCACCACAATGATGGCATTGAGGGTGGTATCCACGATGGCGTTGGCGAAAGACTCCGCTTTCTCTTTCATATACGGAATGCACATCTCCGGCTCGGCCATGCCCTGGAGCACCGCGATGGCTTTCTCCCGGCAGCTGGAGTAGCCGCAGCCGCCGCAGTTGGTCTCGTCTTCCGGTTTATTTTTGCCGGTCAGCCGCAATACTTCGCGAATCTCCATCTCGTTGGGGACGTAACCGGTCTGCTGCACCGGTACATGTTCCCGGCGCAACAGGGCGTAGGGAAGATCGGTTTGGCAACCGCTTCCCGCCGCTGTCTTCACAAACTGAAACAAACGTTGCCGCCGGGCATTCACGCCCAGCGCATTCCCCAAAGCCGGGCCGCCGATGCATCCGCCCTTGCAAGCCATGGCCTCGATAAAACGGGGCGCGATCAGACCGTCCTCCAGATCCCGAAAGGTGTCGATGCATTCCTCGACGCCGGTGACGGACAGAAACTCCTGCTCCAAGCCATCCGCAATCCCGGCCACTTTCAATATGCCTTGCTTTAACGGAAAGACTCCCGCCCGGGCCGAGGCCCGATCCGGCCGCTGATCGGCCAGGACTTCCGGAAAGATCTCTTTGGCTTGTAGCCAGGATTCCAGTTCTTCAAAGGTCAGCACGGCATCAATGGGGTTGTGCGGATCTTCAAAGTTCGGTTCGGCTTTTTTGGCCAAACAAGGACCGATGAATACCACCTTGGTCGCTTCGCCTCGTTCCTGTTTGATCATTTGGCCATGGGCCTTCATGGGCGAGATCAGGCCGGCCAGAACCGGGACCAGCTTAGGAAAGTATTTTTCGATGAGATTGACGATCACCGGGCAGCAGCTGGAAATGGCGGTGTTTTTCCTCTCCTCGGCAACGATCCGGTGATATTCCCGGCCGATCAGTTCCGCGCCGAGCGCCGTCTCTTCCACCCGCGCATTGGGCAATTTCTTCAGCGCGGCCACGATCTTCCAGGGCGTGGCGTAGGAAGTCGCCGCCAAATAGGAAGGAGCCAGGGAGAAGACGATCGGCGCTTCGGCCGCGAGGAAGCTTTCGACCTGTGGAAGCTGGGCCGCCATGCTTTTGGCCTTTGGGGGACAGTCCCCGATGCAACGCCCGCAAAGGATGCATTTCCCCTTATCCACCCAAGCCTGACCGTCATTGAGGCCGATGGCCTTGACCGGACAATGCCGGATACATTTATAACAATCGCGGCAGCGGGCTTTGCTGGTAATAATGGTGTTCACGGCCGCAAAACCTCCAAAATCCGCTGATTGAACAGAGCTTCGATATTCTCTTTGGAAACGCCGGTGACCATCACGCCATCGATCTTGAGGACGACCCCTTCGGTGCAATGCCCTTGGCAGAAACAGCCCTCCAATTCAATCTGGGCCTCCAGCCGGTGGCTCTGAATTTTGGCTTGCAGAACCTCGATAATCTGGCGGGAGCCTTTGATGTGACAGCCACTGCCAATGCAGATCGTAACGAGCATCATAATCTCTCCATCTCAGCGATTATTTGCCATATTATTAAACAAAGTTTGTTATAAATAATAACTATTAATACAATAACACAGCCGTCGCCGGTTGTAAAGCTTTAAGCAAGCCTTTAAAATCGTATAATAAATGCCGTTTAAACGCGAGCGAGGGTATTTGGTTTCGGAGTAATTGCAATTTATTATAACAAACATTGCAATTTATAATAACAAAAGGTACAATAAAAATAAATCAAGGGATGACAACCCAAAATTTTAATTCAGGAAAGGTGGATTCATAATGGCCAGATTTACACTCCCCCGCGACCTCTATTTTGGAAAGAACGCCATGGCCGAATTGAAGTGCCTGAAAGGTTACAAGAAAGCCATGATCGTGACCGGCGGAACCTCCATGCAGAAATTCGGTTTTTTAAAGAGGCTGGAGGACATTCTGAAAGAGGCCGGACTGGCGGTTAAAATCTTTGAAGGCGTGGAGCCCGATCCCTCGGTGGAGACGGTGATGGCCGGGGCCAAGGCGATGCAGGAGTTCGGGCCGGACGTGATCGTCTCGATCGGCGGCGGTTCGCCGATTGACGCCGCCAAAGCGATGTGGGTCTTTTACGAGTATCCCGAACTGACCTTCGAGGATATCAAGACGCCCTTCTCAATGCCGAAGCTGCGCAAAAAGGCGATCTTTGTGGCCATCCCCTCGACCAGCGGCACGGCGACGGAAGTCACCGCCTTCTCGGTCATTACCGATTATTCCACCAAGATCAAATATCCGTTGGCCGATTTCGAGATCACCCCCGACATCGCCATCCTGGACAGCAGCATCCCCGTGACCATGCCGCCGAAACTGGTGGCCCATACCGGGATGGATGCGCTGACCCACGCGATCGAGGCCTATGTGGCGTCGGCCCGTTCCCGGTTCTCCGATCCGCTGGCGCTGGAAGCCATCTCGCTGTGCTTCGATTATTTGCTGGACTCCTACCACGGCAATGAGGAAGCCCGGGGCGAAATGCACATCGCCCAGTGCCTCGCCGGCATGGCCTTCAGCAATGCGCTGCTGGGCATCACTCATAGCCTGGCCCATAAGATCGGCGCCCAGTACGAGATCCCGCACGGCTGTTGCAACGCGATCCTGTTGCCCTATGTGATCCAGTACAACTCGGCCAGCTGCCTGAAAGAATACGCGGCCATCGCCAAGCGGCTCGCCCTGCCCGGCGCGACCGACAAGCAACTGGTCAACTCGTTGATTGATGCCATTACCGCGCTGAACGCCAAGCTGAATATCGCGCCGACCTTGAAAGAGCACGGTGTCTCCGTCGAACAGTTCCAGGCGACGGTCGACTTCATCGCCGAAAACGCCGCGCTCGATCCGTGCACTGGCAGCAATCCGCGGCCGGCCACCCCAGTGGAACTGAAAAAGATTCTCGAATGCGCCTTCGACGGCAGGCCGGTCAATTTCTAAGCAGCTATAACTTAAGGAAAAGGGCACATTCAGTGCCCTTTTCCATTGGGAGGACTCACGGTGTATAAGATTGTAAAGCAGCAACGGTTGAATTCGGCGGTCGTCTCGATCGAGGTCGAAGCGCCGTATGTGGCCCGCAAGTGCGAGCCCGGCCAATTCGTGATCGTGCGGGTGGATCCGGACGGCGAACGGATCCCCCTGACGATCGCCGACTTTGACCGCGCCGGGAATACTATTACCCTGATCTATCAGGAACTGGGCTACTCCACCAAGCGTCTCAGCACCAAAGCGGTCGGGGACGAACTGCAGGATGTGGCCGGGCCCCTGGGGCAGGCGGCGGAATTGCGCAAAACCGCCAAAGTGCTCGGGATCGGCGGCGGCGTAGGCGCCGCCCCGCTCTATCCGCAACTTAAAAAACTGGCGGACCTGGGCAGCCAGGTCGATGTGATCCTGGGCGGCCGCAGCGCCGAACTGGTCATCCTGGCCAATGAGTTCCGCGCCTTCGCGCGGCAGGTGACCATCGCCACCGACGACGGCAGCCTCGGCCTGAAAGGCACGGTCGTCGACGCGCTCCTGCGCAAAGTGCGCGACGAAAACTATAACCGGGTCATTGCCATTGGCCCGCTGCCGATGATGCGGGCGGTGGTGGAGCATACCAAGCGGCTGGAGATTCCCACCATGGTCTCGCTGAACCCGATCATGATCGACGGTACCGGAATGTGCGGCGGCTGCCGGGTGACGGTCGGCGGCGCGACGAAATTCGCCTGCGTCGACGGCCCCGATTTCGACGGTTTTCAAGTAAATTTTGACGAATGCATCCGCCGGCAGTTGATGTACCGTCAGCAAGAACGCCGGTTCGAGCAGGAGCACCCCTGCCGGATCGGATGGGAGGGAACGAAATCATGCTAAATCCGGCTTTGGTCAAAGAGCGGATGCCGGAGCAAGATCCGGAGCTCCGGAATAAAAATTTCAGCGAAGTGGCCCTGGGTTACACGCCAAGGCAGGCGGCGGCGGAGGCCAAACGCTGTCTCAACTGCAAAAACGCCAAATGTGTCGCCGGCTGCCCGGTCAACGTCCCCATTCCGCAGTTCATTGAACAGGTGGCCGCCGGAGATTTCAGCGCGGCATACCGGATCATCGCGGAGCAGAATGCGCTGCCGGCGATCTGCGGCCGCGTCTGTCCCCAGGAGAGCCAGTGCGAGGGCGCTTGCGTCCGGGGCCTCAAAGGCGAACCGGTAGCCATCGGAGCATTGGAACGGTTTGTGGCCGATCAATTCCTGGAGGGGTCTCCAGCCGGCAACCCCGCGCCCGAACGTAAAGCCCAAAAAGTGGCCGTGGTCGGATCCGGGCCGGCCGGCCTCACCTGCGCCGGAGAGCTGGCGCGTCAGGGGTATGGCGTCACCATCTTCGAGGCCTTGCACCAGCCCGGCGGGGTCCTGATGTACGGCATCCCCGAATTCCGGCTGCCGAAAGCGCTGGTCCAAAAGGAGCTTGACAAGCTGCGTCTGATGGGAGTGACTTTTCAGTTGAATGTGATCGCCGGCAAATCCATCACCATCGACGAGCTGTTCGAACAGGGGTTTCAAGCGGTCTTCATCGGCTCCGGGGCCGGCCTGCCCAAATTCATGGGCATCCCCGGCGAGAACCTGAACGGCGTCTACTCGGCCAATGAGTTTCTGACTCGCAGCAACCTGATGAAATCCTACGACCCCGCCTCCCCCACTCCCATTTTTGTGGGCGAAAAGGTCGCCGTCGTGGGCGGCGGCAACGTGGCGATGGACGCGGCGCGCACCGCCAAGCGGCTGGGCGCGGCCGAGGTATCGATCATCTACCGCCGCGGCGAAGCGGAGCTGCCGGCCCGCAAGGCCGAGATTCATCATGCCCGGGAGGAAGGAATCCGTTTTCAGCTCTTGACGAACCCCCTGCGGATTCTGGGCGAAAACGGCTGGGTCACCGGGATCGAGTGCGTAGCGATGGAACTCGGCCCGCCGGACAGCAGCGGCCGCCGCAGTCCCGTTCCGCAAGCCGGGTCGGAACAGGTGACAAAGGTCGATACGGTGATCGTGGCCATCGGCCAATCCCCCAATCCCTTGATCAGCCAAAGTGCCCAGGGGCTGGCCGTGCAGCGCTGGGGCGGCATTGTGGTCAACAAAGAGACCATGGCCACCTCCAAACATGGGGTTTATGCGGGCGGCGACGCCGTCACCGGCGCGGCCACCGTCATCTCGGCGATGGGCGCGGGCAAAAAAGCGGCCAAGGCTATCGCCGAATATCTGGCCCTGGCGGAATCGGTCTCCTGACGCCACAAAAAACAGTGTGGCTCATCATACCGGCAAACGAACACCCTCCGGCGCATTCCGCCGGAGGGTGTTTTATGAAGACGGGAATGGCATCCGCCGTCAATGAATCCCCATCCGCTGTTTGAAATCCTTCAGATGGGTCCGGCTCACCGGAACCTCGTCGCTCTCGTAACCGTTCATCACCAGATTGTAGGTATGGTTGAACCAGGGGATGATCTCCTTGATGTCCTTCAAATTGACCAAGAAGCTTTTGTGGGTCCGGAAGAAAGAGAACCGGCCCAGCTTCTGTTCGAAGCTGGAGAGCGTGTTCATGCTGGAAAACTGGCCGTCCTTGCTCTTAATCAGCGTTTTATTCCCGCTGGTATAACAGTAGACGATCTGTTCCGGCTTTAAGACGACGAAACGATCGTTCTCCCAGACCGTGATCGCTTCCAAGGCAGCGGGTCGCAACTCCCCGGCCAGCCGGTTGACGGTTTTCAGCAGCCGCTCGGCCCGGAGCGGCTTGAGCAGATAATCGTAGACGTTCAGCTCGAAAGCATCCACGGCCGATTCGGCGTTTTCCGCCAGCCAAACCACCCGGACCGCCTCGGCGATCTCGGCGATCTTCCGGGTGATCTCCAGGACCCGGTGGCGGTTGGCGCCCAGATGAATAAAGACGATATCCGGGTGCCGAAGGGTGATCCATTCCAGGCTCTTGTCCATGGTGCAGATTTCGCCGCTACAATCGAGTTCTTTCAGATTCTCAAGGTATGTTTTCAGTTCATTGGCGATTTCCGCTGGGAAGTCAACGATCAGCGTCTTGAGTATCATTGCCATGCCTCGCTGCCTTGGGAATAATAGGGAGAGTCGCTTCATAAATGCTGAAAAGCCCAAGTCTATATAAGTATAGCATTTTTTCAAAGCTTTTTCGTTACGCCTGGTTTAAAAGCGTTGTGATAAATCCCGTCCGAAGGTCGGGGTGTTCACAAAAGCTTAGAAAAGCAAGTGATAAAGTCGTTTGAAATCTTTTTGCAAGGCAATTTCCGGTTCGTAAGACTTTATCACATGGCTTTTAAAAGAAAAG
Organism: Hydrogenispora ethanolica; assembly: GCF_004340685.1. Classification (NCBI taxonomy): domain Bacteria; kingdom Bacillati; phylum Bacillota; genus Hydrogenispora; species Hydrogenispora ethanolica. Next base: position 107,298 of record NZ_SLUN01000020.1, read on the forward strand.
TGTTTCTGTCTCAACGATCAGCCCATCGCTTCACTCCATCTCATTCCGACCCGAAAATCCTCCCCAAGCTCAAAAAGGGCAACCCGCGTCGCGCTTGGTTGCCCCTAGATCATTTGATCGAAAACTCCCTCAATACCGTAACTTCAATGTCTTAATCTCATACGGCTTGATTTCAAATTCCAGTGCACCGTCACAAAACTCCAGCTGTTGCAGCGGCTTCTCCAACAGATCGCATTCCCAGGCTTCCAGCAGCGCTCCGTAGCCCGTCAACCGCACCCGCGAGCGCTGGTTGTGGCATTCAAAGGCCCGGATAATCAGTTCATTTCCGTCTTCCGCTTTTTTGACCGTTTCCAGGACCACGTTCTCCCGATCCAACTCCAAGAAGGAGAACCGCTGCGGCAGACTGGCCGGATGCGACCCCTCCAATTTGGCATAGAGAGGTACATTCAAGCTGTAGGCCATCGGGACCGTCTTCCCCTCGCGCCAGTCCCCGGCGTGAGGATAGAGCGAATACAGGAAACGGTGCTCCTCCCGGTCGGCCTCGGGATTCGGGTAATTCCCCGACTTCAGCAAGGTCAGCCTCATATTCCCGTCTTTAATGTCATAGCCGTATTTGCAGTCGTTTAACAGACTGACGCCAAAACCGTTTTCGGACAGGTCAGCCCATTTATGAGCGCAGACCTCGAACCGGGCCCAATCCCAGGAGGTGTTCCAATGGGTCGGCCGTTCGACGTTGCCGAATTGGATGTCATAGGTCGCTTTATCGGCATGGACATCCACCGGAAAGGCGGCTTTCAATAGAATCTGATCTTCTTTCCAGTCGATCAACGTATCGAAATCCACCCGGGGAATATCTTGATAGATGTAAATCTTCTGGATGATGACCGAGTCTTGGAAACGCTTCTTGATCAAGACGCCGCCGCGGACCGGCCCTGTTTCGAGTACTTCCACCGCTTCGACCTGATCGATCTCCCATTCCTGCTCCTGATAGTAAATGTCGATATCCCAGTTGTCCCAGTTCATCGGCTTATCTTCGAAGGCCTGCAGCTTGTTCCCGCGCTCGCCCGATTGCAGAACTTCCCGCCGGTTCCGCTTGTCATAAAAGGAACTGATGGTCCCTTTGGAATCGATGGAAATGCTGAAAAAGCGGTTCTCCAATTTCTCCGGGCTGATCGCCAGAGCGGTCGGGACCGCGGCGGATTGCGCGCCGATGGTGAAGGCTTGATACCCTTTGGCTGGAACCTCCGGCGCATAAAAAAGCGCCTTTTTGCATCCATCTTCCTCGACGATCTGAACCGGCAGCGGCGAACCGTCCTGATTCAGCAATGACGGAAGGGAAAGGGATTCAGGCAATGCCATGGTTACTAAATCATTCCGCCGGAAAGAAAGCGTGTTATACACGACCACCGCCGGCTCGGGCAAGTCGATCCGCGCCGCAACAGCCGCCATGGCCTTCCCGGCAATCTGCCTGCCGGCCTGCAACAGTTGTTCGTATTGTTGGCGCGAATGGTCGTACACTTCCTTGATGCACGAACCGGGGATGATATCGTGAAACTGGTTCAACAGAATCGTTTCCCAACCCTGGTTGATTTCCGTTTGCGGATAATTCTCCCCCAACAGCATTGCCAAAGCCGCCAGAAACTCGGCGTCCTGATAGAGGAATTCGCACTTCCGGTTATAGCGTTTATTCCAGCTCATGGAGGTATAAGTGCCCCGGTGAAATTCCAGATAAAGCTCGCCAACCCATTTCGGCAGCCCATTTTCCCCGGATACGGTACGGCTCAGTTTTTCTAAGTAATCGCCGACCTTCCCCAGCTTGACCCGGGGGCACCCCGGCAATCCCTTGCTCAGCCGGCGGGCATTCTCCAGCATTTCGGCAGTGGGTCCCCCTCCTCCGTCACCATAGCCGTAGGCAATCATGATGTCGTTGTTGATCTCTTTTTGCTGATACCGTTCCCAGGTTCCATTGACGATTCTGGGAGTGATCAGGCCGTTATAGGAGGCTCCGAAAGGATGGTGGGTCTCGCCCGGATAGATGGTGCAGATAAAATAAGAAAGAATCTCCGTGCCGTCGAGGCCCCGCCACATAAAGGTATCGTAGGGCAGCTTGTTGAACTGATTCCAACTGATTTTCGTGGTCACAAAATAATCGATCCCCGATTTCTTCAGGATCTGCGGTAAAGCCGCGCTGTAGCCGAAGACATCGGGAAGCCATAAGACCTTGTTTTTCACGCCGAATTCCCGCTCAAAGAAACGGGTCCCGAACAGAATCTGCCGCACCAACGATTCCCCGGAGGTTAAGTTGCAATCGGCTTCCAGCCACATGGCGCCATCCGCTTCCCAGCGTCCTTCGCGGATTCTCTCCTTTACCTGGGCATAAAGTTCGGGGTAGTCTTCCTTGAGGTATTGATACAATTGAGGCTGGCTTGACATGAAGTTGTACTCGGGATATTCCTCCATCAGCCTTAATACAGTGGAAAAACTGCGGGCGACCTTTTCCCGGGTCTGCTCGATCGTCCATAACCAGGCGATGTCGATATGGGTATGCCCGATGCAAGTGGCGATGGTTTCCTCGTGACCGCTCATTTTGATATAAAATTCGTTTTGAAGATAGTCGGAGGCTTGACGGAGGGAAGCATAAAAGCATTCGGAAAACGGCTTACGAAGGTCCAGGAGGTTGACGGTGGTATTGATAACTTTGAAAAGATTCCTGCCGTCGCTGATTGTGATCGGGTAATTCGCGGGCTACTCCGACCGCAACCATGAGGTCATAACAGAACTGCCGAATGAATTCGTCGATCACCACTAATTCCACATGGATATCGGTTTTTTTGTCAAACATGCCGCTATAGGCGTGCAAGTCGAGTTGGTATTCCGCTCCCGCCCGGGCGCCCCGGGAGATGATGACTTCCTGATGGTTGATATCCAATCCCTGAACAAATTGTTTATTCACATAGAGCATAAACTGCGGATTGGCCGCATCGTCAACCAATCCGGTTCCGATATAAGAATTGACCCACACCGCCACGGTCTTCCCTTCAAAAGCGGGCGGTATTTTTACGAAAGCCCGAAACCAGCCATGATGATCCCGCCCGCCCCAGCGGCTGCCGGGGGGAAACTCTTGCCAAGGCTGATCGCTCCGTTCAACTGCGGCAAGATTGGCAAAACTGCCGTCCCGGTATGTAAGGTTATCAACGCTCTGCCGTTTCACATAGATATCGGCTTGCAGATCTTGTAGAATTTTCGTTGCCCTCTCCAGTGTAAAAAACATCCGGTCACCTCCACATATCAGATTGACATCTTTTTTTGAGAGTAAAAATAAGGCAAACGCCCTCTCGAATGAAATCCGAAAGGGCGTTTGAAAAAATCGCTCCTGGCGAAGACCTACTCTCCCGGCCGGTTACCCGACAAGTACCATTGGCGCAGAGGGGCTTAACTGCTGTGTTCGGGA